>JAYVAQ010000474.1:0-22097 GCA_043750875.1 Rhodanobacteraceae bacterium | reverse complement strand
CAAATATTCGCGGCATGCAAAGCCGCGAACTTTTCGTCAGCGTCGCAATCCGCAGGTTGCGACGCTGACTTATTGCATTAACTTTCCCGCGCCACCAATTCTTGGTAAGCAGTAATTACGTCGAAAGTCTACGCTGGCAAAAATCGGGCAACTGGGCTTGGGCGATTTAGCAAAAGGCGCGTGGCGGGTGTTGACGCCGGATGAGTTGGCCTCGGTGTTTCAACAGCTTTAACTGCGTTACCCCTATTTTGTTGCAGGCGATTCGCTGTGCGCTATGGCAAAATTCACGGCCCGATCACAATAAAAACAGCCAGTGCGCAAAATTACCGTGGCAATTCTCGCCTTTATGCTGTTGATTTCGATGGCCAGCACCGCGCACGCCCGCAAGGGATTTCTGCTGCAGTTTTTCGTAAACACAGGCGATGAAATGTTTGAAGCGGGCCAATTCACCAGCGATATGCTGCGTGAACATCCGAATTTGGCCGATTATCAACCGACTTATATGTGTCAACGCTTTGGCTTTTTTGGTGCCGATATTTGGACCTGGGATTGCCATATGGTGGCGGGCAAGATCGCGACTGAAAGCTACGTGGCGCTGCCAAAAGACTACGCCCAGCGCCTGCAAGCGCAGTATCCGATGAGCAAAGCAAAACGGGGCTTTTGGAATCACTATGGCATCGTCAGTGTGATTGCACTGGTGTTCGGCTGGAATTTTATAACTAGGAAATTTGCGAATTAGGCAATGATCTCGCTAATTTTTTGGCCTTTGACTCAATAAGTTCGCTCTCCTTGACAGCTTAGGAGAGAGAATTCTATTCTCACCTAAATTACTTAGGTGAGCTATGAGCATCGCGAACATCCTTCCAGGCACGCTAGATCTGTTGGTACTAAAATCCTTGTCGCTCGGGCGCGAACATGGTTATGGCGTGTTGCTTCGGATCCAGCGCGCATCGCAAGCGGTATTGACGATTGAGCAAGGCGCGCTTTACCCGGCGTTGGCGCGGCTTGAGGTGCAGGGCTTGATCGAATCGGAGTGGGGCGTTTCGGACAATAACCGTAAGGCAAAATTTTATAGCCTTACCCGCACAGGGCGGGCGCAGCTCAAGCAAGACACCCTAGATTGGCGGCGCTTTGTTGATGCCCTGGATATGGTTTTAGCAACGCCGTCATTGAAGGCTTTAGTATGAAATGCATCAGCCGATGGGCGCGCCTTTGGCACCAGTTTCGACAGCGCGCGACGTTAGAAGATGACTTGAATGCAGAGCTGCAGTTTCACCTGGAATCGCGCCGCGATGATCTAATCAAGCACGGACTAAACGCAGCCGATGCAACGCGCCAAGCGCGTATCGAGCTTGGCATGCTAGAAATCCACAAGGACAATGTGCGCGCAGCGCTGGGCTTAGCTTGGCCGGATCAAATGGGAATTTACTGGCGTACTTCGCTAGCAAGCTTACGACGGCATCGTTGGCTGGCTGCGGGCTCGGTGCTGATCCTAGGCTTGGCGGTGGCCATTAATGTCGCGCTGTATGCGATCTTTACCACTTACCAAAGTGCCGCGCCCGAAGCGATTCGACGTGGCGAATTGGTGGAGCTGGCCTTGCTGCAATCCCAGGGCCGACGCGCCGTTTCTTTAAGTGACGACGAGTTGGCTCGAGTTTCCGCCACTCTAGCGGAGGATGCTGGTGCGGTATTGGTGTCTAAACCGATTCGCATGCAGCTCAACGCCGGCTCCGACACGCGCGCCATCACAGCCTATGGCGTGGCGGCGAATGCGGCTTATTTTGCAGATCTTGCAGCGCCGATGCTGGGGCGAAAACTCGCTGCTTTTGATGATTTAGCGAACGCAGCAGCCGTGATGGTGCTGAGCTTTGATGGCTGGCAGCAAATGCTCGGGGGGCGCACGGATGTGTTGGGGCAAAGCATTGCCTTCGGTGCTACGCGTTTTACCGTAATCGGTGTTATGCCTAACGGATTTGTCGATTACCAACCCTTCCCCTCGCATTTTTGGATTTCAAACAGCGGTTACGCGCGCTGGCGCACGCATTTTATGGGTAGCGATAAGACCTACAGCAACGATATTGGCCTGATTTCGTTAACCAATCCTGCGAAAGCGCGTGCATCGCTGCTGGCAGCGCTTAATGGTCTGCCCACGCGCCAAGGCGACGAGGCGCTGGTAAAGGTGGAATTCAATACCCGTAAAAGTCTGTTTTCCAGCAGCGATCAGCAAGACGTGCAATTGGCGGCCTGGCCGGTGTTTGCGCTGGTGATTTTGGTGCTTGTAGTGGCGTGTGCAAACTTGGCCAACTTAATGCTGGCGAAGGCGTTGGGGCAACAACAAGAGCTTGCAGTACGTGCCTCGATTGGGGCCTCGCGGGCGCGCTTGGTGTTGCAGCTATGCTGCGACAGTACCTTAATCGCCGTGCTTGCTGCGCTAGTCGGCTGGTTGTTGGGGCACATTCTGGCAAATCCAATGCATCAGTATTTGTTGTCCACCATTGCTGAAACCGGGTTGCAGCCAATCAAGATACAGATCAGTTTAAGTAGTTGGCTATTCGCTTTTGCGCTGTGCTGGTTGGGTACGCTGGTGTTCGGCTTGCTGCCCGCGCTCAGTGCGACGGCGAAAGCGCTGCATTTACAGGCCAGGCACGATGGCGCGGCCTTTGGCAGGCAATTGGCGCCCTCGACCTTGCGCGGCGCGTTAACAGTGATGCAAATTGCGGTGAGTTTTTTGTTACTCGTGCTCGCCTTTTCCGTAGCCATGCTGGCTTCGCAATACCAGTCGCAAGACTTAGGATTTGCCACCGAACATCTGATTGATCTGCGCCATCAACAGCCCAGCCAGCAGCTGCGTCAGCGCATTGAGGGCATGCCGGGCGTGTTAGGCACGAGTGCGGTGCGTACCTTGCCGCTCTATGGCCCGCAACAGCGTATTGATGCGATGGTGGATGGCAAAAACGTTAGCGTTGGCATCAACGCGATTGACGAACGCTACTTGGCTACACTTGGCATCGCGCTCGTGCACGGGCGGAATTTTTATCGCTCGGAAACGGAGTCGTGCCTAAGTGAGGCTGGCGGCACGAACCACTGTCAAGCGCCGGTCGCCTTGATCAGCGCGGCGACGGCCAATTCCCTATGGCCCCAGATGAATGCGCTTGGGCGCCGCATCGAAATCGTGCAAGACGATAAAACGCGGCACAGCGTGTCGGTGGTAGGCGTAGTCAGCGATGTCGCAAGTGGTTTAATTTTCCAAGGCAAGGATTCCACCATGATCTATTTGCCAACCGCACTGACACCCGCGCCAACGACCCAGAATGTTTCCAGCGAGGCGCCAAGCGAATTAATGGTTTCCGTGATCGCCAGTGAACGCGCACGAATCGTCCAAGAGTTGCATGAGCTTTGCCTGAAAGTTTCGATCAATCAATCGTGCGACCCATGGCCGTTGACGCAACTCCTTGATCGTCAGCAGTTGGTTTTTGTGATTGCGCGCAATGCCGCAACGGCATTGGCACTCTGCGCGCTGTGCATTACGTTGGTTGGGCTATTTTCGGTAGTGCGCTTTAATGTCGCGAATCGCACCCATGAAATTGGCGTGCGCTTAGCGATTGGCGCTAGCCACGAACGAATGATCGCCATGCTTTTGCGCGATCTTTGGCGCCAAGTGCGGCTAGGTGTGGTGCTGGCATTGCCCATCAGCTTACTTGCCAGCTTTGCGATCCACCGTGGTTTTGGTTTGAGCGCCAATGGCTTACTGATCTGTTACGGCATGGCCATCATCGGGCTGGCGGGTGCGGCAGGAATCGCCGCGTGGTGGCCAGCACGCGCGGTGCGTGGCATCTCACCGAAGTTGGCGCTGGCTTAAGCGCGGGAGTCTATTGCTCGCGCGCCACCAATTCTTGATAGGCCGCCAGCGTCAAGAAATTCGGGAATTCCGCGCCAAAGATCAGCGTGGTCAACATTGCTTGCGCCTGATCTAAATCTGCCGCCGGGATTTTCAACACATTGTTGGCATCCACCGCCGCGCGCTCGGCAATCAACAGCGTTTCAATTAAAGCGCGATCTATGCGGCGGCCGTCGTCCAATTTCGCTTGGTGCTTGTGCCAATGCCAAAGCTGCGCGCGGCTGATTTCGGCGGTTGCTGCGTCTTCCATTAAATTGTGAATCGGCACGCAGCCTGAGCCACCAAGCCAAGCGGCCAGATATTGCAGGCCGACATTGATGTTATTGCGCAAACCCGTTTCAGTAATGCTGCCAGTAGGGGCCGCTAGCAGATCGGCACTGCTGACTTTGACTTCTTCACGCAGCCGACTGAGCTGATTTGGCCCCGGCATGTACTGATCAAAAATTTCGCGAGCAAGCGGCACTAATGCCGGATGCGCCACCCACGTGCCGTCGTGGCCGTCACTGGCTTCGCGCTCTTTGTCGGCGCGTACTTTGTTCAGTGCAATGGTGTTTGCGTCGTCGTTGTTTTTAATTGGAATTTGCGCGGCCATACCGCCCATAGCAAACGCGCCACGGCGGTGGCAGGTTTGAATCAGCAATTGCGAATAAGCGCGTAAAAAGCCGCCGGCCATCGTGACCTGCGCGCGTTCGGGCAAGACTCGGCTGGCGTCATTCTGGAACGCGCGAATGTAGCTAAAAATGTAATCCCAGCGCCCACAATTTAAGCCAACAATATGATCTTTTAGCTCAAACAAAATCTCGTCCATCTCAAAGGCGGCCAAGATGGTTTCAATCAACACCGTGCATTTGCTGGAACCTTGCGGTAAACCCAAATAGCTTTCAGAAAAATCAATCACCTGATTCCACAGCCGTGCTTCCAAATGCGATTCCAGTTTAGGCAAATAAAAATACGCGCCCGTGCCACGCGCCAAGGCTTCTTTGCCGTTGTGAAATAGAAACAGGGCAAAATCAAACAGCGCGCCGCTGAGTGGTTTGCCTTGATAACTAATGTGTGCCTCGTCCAAATGCCAGCCGCGCGGACGCACCATTAGCGTGGCGATGCTTGGATTTAATTGATAGCTTTTGCCTTCCGGGCTTTGATGGCTAATGGTGCGGCGCGTGGCGGCAATCATATTGAGTTGGCCCTCGATCACGTTACGCCAACTCGGGGCGTTCGAGTCTTCAAAGTCCGCCATGAACACTTTTGCGCCGGAATTCAAAGCATTGATCACCATTTTGCGATCCACTGGGCCGGTAATTTCTACACGCCGGTCCGCCAGATCAGCCGGAATTGTCCCTACTTGCCAATGCCCCGAACGAATAGCAGCGGACCCGCTCAAGAAATCAGGCAGTTCGCCCGCGTTAAGGCGCAGTTGACGTAGCTGCCGTCTGGCCAACAAAACGCCGCGTTCGGCCTCGAATTTGCCGATCAGCGCGCTCAAAAAATCTAATGCGGCCGGCGTCAAAATGGTGGCAGCGCCGTCAACTTCAGGGGCGTTGATGCTAAGGTTACCGTGGTTTAGTTGCATGGTGACGCTTTTTGGCTGGAGGCGAGGCGCGCAGCGTAGCCGCAAAATTCTTGAGCGCACAAGCCTAGTGGCGCGGGCGAGGCGCACTTTTCTTGCCGAATAGTTGTCAGAATTTCCGCACGGGCGCTGGGTACTTGGCAATCTGTGCGTCCATGGTCAGCAACAGCATGGATTCACTGAGTGCTTGCGCAATTAGCATGCGGTCAAACGGGTCTTTGTGGATATCCGCTAAATGGTTAAGCTGAAAAACGTGCTCGCTCTTAACGTCCAGCTCTTGATAGCCGGCTTTTAACAGGCCTGTGCGTAACGCCCGCGCGTCGACGCTAAAATCGGCGCGCTGCAATTGCGCTTTGAGGGTGATCTCCCAAAGATTAACGACGCTGAAGTAAACCGCATTATCCAGTGACGCGATCATTGCGTGCGCGGCCGCGGGCAGCCGCTGCGGCGTATTCACCACCCAAAGCAACACGTGTGTATCTAATAAAAGCCTCATGTGCCGCTAAAAAGTGCTTCGATCTCGTGCGCACCCATCGTGTCAAAATCGTCAGGCACGAGCATTTGACCTGCCATGAAGCCAAGTTGACGTGCGCTTGCGGGTGCCACCTCGACTAAGGACGTGACCTTGACCATTGGTTTTCCGGCTTTTGCAATAATAAAAGGCTCCCCTGCAGCCGCCATGTCGATCAAGCGCGACAAATGCGTTTTCGCCTCGTGGATGTTAATGGTTTGCATAATGCACCTGTAAACTAAGTTGGTTTAGTTTAGTGTAAAGGCCTAAACTTCAGCAACCGCATCAAGGATGCGCTTCTGATCGCATTAAAAAAGAACCAGTTATGTTGCAGAAGACTCCGAATGGGGGTTCGTTTGCGCAGATCTTTAAAGGCGGCCTACTAAAAACGCCTCTGCGGCATTCGGCGATATCGCGCTACCATTTGTTTTCGGGCCGCAGGTCGGCTGATTTCAATGTTGGGCCAATACAACCATGAAAACTACCTTCGACATTACTTCGCTACCTGATATCGCATCTTTGAGCAAGTTAACTCGCGCACTTTCAATGCTTGACGCCATTCTTTGCCCAGAGTGGGAGTCACGCTACTACTCTTTCGATTCTGCGTGGGCAAAAAACGAATTAATGGCATCAATGCGCAATGGCTGTGGCGACCATTGGTTCATTCTTTTTTGTTCAGCGGGTGCGGCACTTCATGGGCTAGCCCACGAATCCGAAATATTTGCAGTTGGTAAGCCCGCCAACGGCATCTTCAACAGTTTGCCGCTAGTGTTTCATGCCAATTTCCTAAACGAGCCAGCGTTTGAAACCAAAAACAGCACATTCTGCTTTTGGCGCGGCATTTCAGACCCCGCATGGTCACGGGGCAAGGTGAGCCTTCCTAGCATCCACGATGCAGATGGTTCTATTGATCTTGTGTCCATATTGAAAGGCGATCCCGCGCAATATGTCGAGTTCGCCTCTGATTACTATGAGTGTGACCTTTCATTAAAAGACGTTGCTGCCATTTATAATCACACGCCACTGACAAACACTTTGGTTCAGCGCCTAAATCCTGACATTTCAATTGCGGATCTTGCTGCTGACATTGAGCAAATTGGCTACCGGTAATGGCTAACAAGGCTATGGAAGCATCAGCAAAATTTGAAATTGCGAGTGTCTTCGCACTTCGCAGTCGGAAATGCGTTGTTATCGTAGGCCGCGTCAGTGCTGGAAACATAGTACCGGGAATGAATTTGCTGGTTTGGCTGGACGGTGGCCTGTTTTGGAGCCTGCCAATTAAGTCCGTCGAATTTATTGATGGGCCCGGAAAGTTGTCTCAGGTTGGTCTAATAATTCCGGGTCAGGGTGCCGAGGAATTCGAGCTGTTATGCGAATTGTGCCCAATGGGTACTGAGGTTGAAGTAAAAAACCCAGCGAGCGGTGCCTAATTTAGTTGGTCGTGCATACCGACTATCTGCGAATTGGCTTTTTGAAGAGCCAGAACTTTTCTAAACGACTACTGTCATTACTCGGCTTTGACTTGCAAAAATTTTCGCGCTGCATAAGCTGCGCAACTAATTTTTTACCTCCCCTTCCACCGTTACACCTTGGAATTGCTGGCCCATGAAAGAGATAAACCGATGATCGAGATCAAAAATCTAACCAAACGCTACGGCGGTTTTCTGGCCGTGGATGACTTAAGTTTCAGCGTTGCCGCCGGTGAAGTGCTCGGTTTTCTTGGCCCCAACGGCGCCGGAAAGTCGACCACAATGAAGATGATTGCCGGGTTTTTATCGCCCACAAGCGGCAGCGTCAAAGTGGCTGGCTTTGATATCGAACTAGCGCCGATGCAGGCCAAGCAGGCGCTGGGCTATTTGCCTGAAGGTGCGCCCGCATACGGCGAGATGACGCCAAATCGCTTTTTGAATTTCATCGGCGATTTACGGCAAATGGATGCGACTAAGAAAAAATCGCGCATCGGCACCGTGGTCGAGCAACTGGGCCTGCAAAAAGTGCTGGAGCAGCCGATTGAGACGCTTTCCAAAGGCTTTAAGCGCCGGGTTGGTATTGCGCAAGCCATTTTACACGACCCAAAGGTGTTGATTTTGGACGAACCTACGGATGGTTTGGATCCTAATCAAAAAGACGAAGTGCGCAATTTGATTAGCGGCATGGCGAAGGATAAGCTCATTATCGTCTCCACGCACATTTTGGAAGAAGTGCATGCGGTGTGCACGCGCGCGATCATTATTGCGGGCGGCAAACTGCTTGCCGATGAGACGCCTGAAAAATTCGAGGCGCGCTCGCGCTATCACGGCGCGGTCAGCCTGCGGGCGGACAATTCCGAAGTCGTGAAAGCGGCACTGGAAAAAGTTGCCGGTGTGCAAACGGTGGAAACTGGGCGCGATGGCAGCTTGACCGCGATAGCCAAAGAAGGTGCTTCGATTTTCGCCCCTATCAACGCTTTGATCCAAAGCCAAAACTTTGTCGTCCACGATTTGGCGCTGGAACGCGGGCGTATGGATGAAGTGTTTCGCACCATTACCAAATTTAGTGGCGTTACCTCTGCTAAGTCAGGAGCCCGCTCATGAGCGCAATCAAAACTATCTTTAAGCGCGAATTGTCCAGCTATTTCGCAACGCCAGTGGCGTATGTGTTCCTGGTTATTTTCTTGTTGCTCTCCGGCCTGCTGACGTTTTGGATTGGCCGCTGGTTTGAATCGGGTCAGGCCAGCCTGATGGGCTTTTTTAACTTCCACCCGTGGCTGTATTTGGTACTTATGCCCGCCATTGCTATGCGCATGTGGGCGGAAGAGCGCAACTCGGGAACGATCGAGCTATTGCTAACGCTACCGGTAACTTTGCGTGATGCAGTGATCGCGAAATTTTTGGCAGCGTGGGTGTTTGCCGGAGTGGCACTACTTTTGACCTTCCCAATGTGGTTTTTGGTGAACTACTTGGGCGAACCTGACAATGGCGTCATTTTGGCCAGTTACATTGGTTCCTGGCTGATGGCAGGCGCGTTTTTATCAATTGGCGCCTGCATGAGTGCGGTCACGCGTTCACAGGTGATCGCTTTTGTTTTGACCGTGGTGGTTGGGCTTTTCTTCCTATTTTTCGGTTTGATTCAAGTGTTTGGTGGCGAAGGTTGGCTGGTGGAAACGGCGGCCGGTTTAGGCTTTATCACGCATTTTAATTCGATCGCCAAGGGCGTGTTGGATTTGCGCGATATCGTATTTTTTTTGGCTGTGATTGGCGCGTTTTTGGCTGCCACCATGGTCGTAATTGAATTGAAAAAGGCAGACTAAATCATGAGTACAGTCAATAAAAAGTCAGCAGGTGCCTTCGGATTAGTGGTGCTCGCGGCGATCTTTCTGGGCGTGGTGTTACTTAGCCAAATGCTCTTTCGTGGCGCGCGTTTAGATTTGACCAATAACAAGCAGTACACGCTCAGCGTGGGAACCAAATCGATCCTGAAAAAAATCCCAGAGCCCATCAATCTCTACTTTTTCTACACGCAAAAAAGCACGGCCGAATTGCCACAGTATCAAGCTTATGCGACGCGGGTGCGGGAATTGCTCGAGGAAATGGCGGAACGCTCGGGCGGCAATATCAAGCTCACCGTGATTGACCCACAGCCGTTCAGTGAAGAAGAAGAGCGCGCGGTCGGCTATGGCTTGCAACAAGTGCCCTTTGGCGGCGGCAAGCAAATCACCTTTGGCCTAGTGGGCACTAGCGCCACTGGCCAGCAGGCAGTAGTGCCGTTTTTCCAAGTCGAAAAAGAAGGCTTTATGGAATACGACGTCGTCAAGATGATCCAAAGCCTGATTGTGGATAACAAGCCGGTGATCGGCGTGATGTCCAGTTTGTCGATGGCGGGTGGTTTTGATCCCGCCACGCGGCAAACCAGCCAACCGTGGGTGGTCTATGGCCAACTCGGTGAGCGTTTCGAGATGCGCCAATTGGGCATGGACATTAAATCGGTCGACGCGGAAATCAAGGTGGTGATGTTGGTGCAACCGAAAGCGCTTTCAGACGAAACCCAGTTTGCATTGGATCAGTTTGTAGTGAAGGGCGGGCGCTTGATGGTGTTTGTTGACCCTAATGCAACCTTGGATAGCTCAGGGGCCGATCCAAATAATCCAGAATCAGCGATGTTTGCCGACAAAAGCTCGGATTTGCCGAAACTGTTTCAAGCCTGGGGCGTTAGTTATGATCCTAAGAAGATTGTCGCCGACCGCAGCTTGGGCGTGCCGATCCAGTTTCAGCAAATGGGCGAGCCGGTCAAGCACCCAGCGATTATTGGCTTAGAAAGTGCCAATATGAATCAAAATGACCTTGCTAGCGCAGATTTAGAGTCGATAAATTTGGACGGCGCGGGCAGCTTTTCCGTAGACCCAAAGGCCCCGCTAAAACTCGAAGCTTTGCTGCAATCCAGTGAGGATGCAATGTTGATGGATGCGGAAAAACTGAAATTCACGCGCGATCCGAATGAGCTGTTGAAAGGCTTCGCACCTAGCAAAGTTCGCTATATTTTGGCCGGTAACTTGAGCGGGAAATTCAAATCGGCGTTCCCAGAAAAGAGCGCCGAAGTCGGTTTTGTTGCGGAATCTAAAGAAGCTAATACGGTGTTTTTAGCCGCAGATACCGACATGATCAGCGACCGCGTTTGGGTGACGGTACAAGCGTTTATGAATCAGCAAATCGCTAACGCCTTTGCGAATAACGGGGATTTCATTGTGAATACCGTTGATAAATTGACCGGTGATAACGATCTTATTTCGATTCGGTCACGCGGCAAGCTGAAAACGACGTTTACCACGATCGATAAAATGCGAAACGATGCCGATGCAGCACTTCGTGCGACCGAAGAAAGCTTGCAGGAGGAACTGGCGGAAACCGAACGCAAACTTTCCGAGCTGCAACAAGCCAAGGGCGCCGATGCGCAGATGATTATCAGCCCAGAACAACAGGCGGAATTGGCAAGCTTCCAAAAGAAGCGCGTTGACGTCAGCCGGCGTTTGCGCGAAGTGCGTCGAAGTTTGGATACCAAGATCGAGGGCCTAGGGCGCTGGGTCAAATTCTTCGGTACGTTTCTGGCACCCATTTTGGTGGTGCTGTTTGCCATTGGTTTTTACCGCCGCCGTGCTGCTCTGCGTCGATCTGTTGCGAACGCGGCTTAAGGAATAATGTTATGAAAAATTCTACCTTGACTAAAATGGCGTTGATCGCGGGCGGCTTGTTGCTTGCGGTTGTGTTGATGAAAAACAAAGGCGGCTCATCGGAAGTCGCCCTGAGTAGTGACGCGCCGGTGGTGCCCGGTTTAAGTAGCGAACTCAATAGTGTCAACAGCATCAAATTGACCGGTGCCAGCAACACGCCGATCATTACTCTCAAGCGCACCGATAAAGGCTGGGTTGCCAGCAGTATTGATGGCTACGGCGCGGACGTCGGCAAAATTCGTGACTATCTGATTAAGCTTTCCGAAGCAAAAATTCGTGAGGCAAAAACCGCGAACCCAGCCAGTTACACCAAGCTTGGAGTGGAAGACTTAAACGCTGCAGATGCGAAGGGAATTATGCTGGAGCTGGAAGGAACGAAAGTGCCAATGAAGCTGATTATGGGATCGATCGCCGGCAGCGGTGGCCAGGGCGTTTACGTGCGCAAACCGGGTGAAAAGCAAAGCTACTTGGCCTCCGGTCAAATTCGCCCAGAGGCCAGTGTGAACTCCTGGATTCAGGCCGAAATTACCAACATTCCGGTCAATCGCGTGCAAGAGGTGACGATTACGCCGCCGACTGGCGACAAACTCGTGGTGCGCAAAGCCAAAGCGGAAGACACCGATTGGACGGTATTGAACGTGCCTAAAGGCAAGGAATTGTCCTCACCCTCGATTGGCAATCAGCTGGCCGGAACGCTGGATGCGCTGCGCTTGGAAAGCGTGCTGCCTGCAGCACAAGCCGAGCCCGAGTTGGCACAAACCTATCTCGCGCGTTATGTGACTTTTGAAGGCTTAGTCGTCACTGTCACCGCATGGGAAAAAGACGCGAAAGGCTATGCGCGCTTTAACGCAAGCTTGGACACAGGCTTGTCAGAAGCCTATTTGATGAGCGAACAAAACAAAGCGGAGGCGGCAGCCAACGCCCAAGCTGCAGCAGCTGCGCCGCCCGCGTCGGGTGTGCCAGCGGTGTTGACGCCGCCAGCTAAAGCCACGTTTGACGCAGCGAAATTTCG
The DNA here is from genome assembly GCA_043750875.1 of Rhodanobacteraceae bacterium. Taxonomy (GTDB): domain Bacteria; phylum Pseudomonadota; class Gammaproteobacteria; order Xanthomonadales; family SZUA-5; genus JANNYA01. Next base: position 9,906 of record JAYVAQ010000474.1, on the reverse strand, counting down.
CACTGAGAAATTGGCGGAACTGACTAAACAGGTCGATGAAATCAACCAGCGTACTGCCGGTTGGACTTATGTGCTGGTGCAATACAAATTTGCCGGTATCAAAAAGACGATGGCAGATATGTTGAAAGTTGAGGGCGCTGAACCAGCGGCCGGAACCGAGGAAAATCCGATCACGTTCCCGATCAATCAATAGGCTGTGACTGATGCGTGCGAGCCGCTTCAGATCGCCGTGCTTGACACGCATATTTGGTTGGAATGGCTGCTTTGGCGCAGCCCACGCTTAGCACCGCTGCGCGTCAAACACGCAGCGGGTAGTCTTAGAATTTTGCACAGTGTGGAAACTTTGGCGGAGTGGCGGCGGGTGCTTGGCTACCCGAAATTTTTCCAAACTGCCGAGCAAATTGAAGTGCTGTGTTTGGAATTCACTGAGCTCACGCAAGCCTGCGAATTAATGCCGGATGCCGCGCGCAACTCACTTCCCAAATGCCGAGATCCGGATGATCAGAAGTTTCTGGAACTGTGCGTGGTCGGCGCGGCGACATGGCTAATTACGCGCGATAAAAAACTGCGCAAGATTGGCAGACATAAGGTGTTTAAAGCACTTGGTTTGCAGGTAAATACGTTGGAAAGCTATGTGGCGATGTTGGAACGCTGCAGCCAAAATTAAAAATTGGTACTCATCTTTTGCCAATACTGCACTCCCTCCAGCCCTTCAAAATCACTGTCCTGCGTCCATATAATGGCATTTGCTTGGCGCGCGGTTGCGTAAATAATGCTGTCGGCGAGCGGCAATTTGTAACGTAATCCAAAAGCAGCGGCACTAAGTGCCAGCGCGGAACTCAGTTCGACGAGTTTGCTTTGCTGCATGATCGCGATGTATTGAAGTGCTCGGGATTCATCGCGCTGTTGGCTAACACGCTTAAATACCTCCAACAATGTGATTGTAGGAACCAGTAATTCATGCGGATTCTCGATTACATCGGAAAAATATTTGGCATTCTGCCCATCTGCGAAATACTCAAGCCATGCGGATGAATCAACTACGTTCATGCTAACCCCCAAAAAAACTAGTGCTTAGCAGCGATCATTGTCACGCGGAACCGACGTATCAATCCCGCGTAAGCTGCCCCGCATTGATTTCGCCGACCGCACGGGAATCAACTCAATGCGGTCGTCAAAATGAACCACGTGCAGTTTGACGCCGGGCACGAGTCCAAGTGCTTGGCGCACCGCGAGTGGAATTACCACTTGAAACTTGGGTGAAACAGTAACGGCCAACATTTTCAACTCCCAAAGATCGATGAGGTTATCGTATTACGATATCGTGTTCGATGTCAAAGTTGGGATAAAATGAAAGTCAGTTGCAACTTGCAAAGCAAGCCGAATTTTGGCTACATGCGCACGCATATCTAATTTTACAGGACGTTATTGGCATGACCACAAGCCTTGCCCCTGGGCTACAAACCTTGCGAACCGAACGCTTGATCCTGCGCCCGTTCACCGAAGCCGATGCGCCTTCGTATCGGGCCTTGGTATCCGACCCTGAAGTGCTGCGCTACACCGGCGAAAACCCAGTCAGCAGTATCGAAGAAACGCTGGAAATTTTGCGTACCCGACCACTGCGTGATTATGCGGTGCATGGGTTTGGTCGGATGGCGGTTGTGCTTCAAGAAAGCAATGAACTCATAGGCTTTTGCGGGTTGAAGCGCCTTGAGGACTTTGATAACGAAGTCGATATTGGCTATCGCTTTGTTTCGCGCTATTGGGGTTTGGGCCTGGCAAGTGAAAGTGCGGCAGCACTTTATGCGCTTGGTAAAAACGAATTGAAACTGAGCCGCATTATTGGCGTTGTGATTCCGGAAAATGTTGGCTCGGTACGGGTGTTGGAAAAGCTTGGGATGCGGCGGGAAAAAGCGATTCGTTTTCCAGGTGCGAGCTGCGATTTCGATCTGTATGCGTAGTTTGATCCGCGCAATTGCGCTAGCTTAGCCGGTGTCAAGCGCACTTCCCTGGCAGGCTCGCGCCACAATATTATTGTTGCGTGTGCTTGGCGTACTTCCGCTTTCTGTGTTACGCGCCCTTGGTTATGCGCTGGGGGCGGTAGTGAGTATCCTGCCGATTCGGGAAACCCGGGTGACTAAGCAAAACATTGGCATGTGTATGCCAGAACTTGATCGCGCACAGGCGGCAGCGCTTGCGCGCACGAGCTTGCAACACTTGCTAATCAGCGTGTGCGAACTGCCCAAAATTTGGAGTTTGCCCTACCCCAAATTAGCCCGGCTGATTGTGAGCGTAAAAGGTGATGAAACGCTCAAAACTGCTTTGGCATCAGGCAATGGCGTACTCATCGCCGTGCCGCATTTAGGCGCGTGGGAGTTGCTCAATCTATATTTGGCCGAGCACACCGAGCTTGCGGTGCTGTACCGCGCGCCGCGCAAAGCGTGGGTTGAGTCGGTGTTAAATGCCGCGCGCGGTCGTACCCGTGCTGTGCCGGTACGCGCCGAGCCTACGGCGGTGCGGGGCTTGCTCAAACGCCTGCAAAATGGCGGTGTCGTTGGAATTTTGCCGGATCAACAGCCCAAGCAGGGCGAGGGCGAGTTCGCGCCAATGTTTGGCATTGATGCGTTGACCATGACTTTATTGCCTAAGCTCGCGGTGCGTACCGGTGCTGTCGTGCTGTTTGCTAGCGCGGTGCGCGTTGCGGGTGGCTTTCACATTGAAATTCGAGCCGCTGCGCCAGCGGTCGTGGATGTTGAGACACTCAATAGCAACGTCGAAAGCGCCGTTCGTCCATGGTTGGCGCAGTATCAATGGAGCTATAAACGCTACTCGATGCGCCCGAAAGGTCAGCCACGAATATATTTATAGACGTTAACGTTGTTGCGCAACGCGCACGCTGGAAAGGCCAGTTCCATCGTTGACCAACGCGCGCAATGCCGGTTCAAACTTAGCGGCGTCTAACAGAAAGCCATCGTGGCCGGAGTTCGAGCTAATCGAAAGGTGCGCCGCGTTTGGCAGTAGCGCCGCCAAGCGCGCCTGTTCGCTGGGCGGGTAAAGCCAGTCGGAATCGACCGCGACTATAAGCGTCGGAATATTAAGCCGCCCCAGCGCAAACCGGGGTTCGCCTCGGCCGATGCAGGCGTCAAAATTGTTCATCGCGCGATTGAGCCGCAAATAGCTATTGGCATCGAAACGCTTGACCAACTTTGCGCCCTGATGTGCAAGATAGCGATTCACCTGAAACTCGCCATTTTCATCGCGCTCGCGATCAAAGCGTGCGTCTAATTCGCTGCTGCAGCGATAGCTCAAGTGACCGATTTGTCGCGCCAATGCCAAACCTTCCGTTGGCGCGTCATCTGCGGGGTAATGGCCGCCTAAGAATTTCGGATCGCGCTCAATTTGCGCACACTGCAAGCTGCTTAGCGCAATCGCCTGTGCGGGCTGCCTATAGCTGGTTGAAATCAGTGCTAAGCGCTGCACCACGCTGGGGTAACGCAGTGCCCATTCCAGCGCCTGAAAGCCGCCCATCGAGCCGCCCAACACCAACTTGATCTTTGCTACACCCAAATGTTGTGCCAGCAGGTATTGATGCTGCACGATATCGCTTACTGAAATTTCAGGAAAGTCGGCACCGCCGTGCGTGTGCGGCCCGGCGCTACCGTAACAGCCGCCAAGAACGTTGGCGCAAACGATAAAATCCCGTGTTGGGTCCAGTGCTTTGCCCACGCCGAACAGCTCTGGCCACCAATTTTCTACATCACTACTGCCGGTTAGCGCGTGGCACACCCAAACAGCATTGTCGGCCGCTGCATTCAATTTCCCCCAGCATTGATAGCCTACCGTTGCGCGCGCAAGCGGGATGCCCGATGCCAGCACAAAAGGCGCGTCGGGCGTGAAATGCTGCACGCTGTTGGGCGTGTTACCCACGAAATCTGGGGCACACTTCTCTGCTGCCGGGTGGGCGTCAAGCTGGGACATATCGTTTTAGGCTGCCAGCTTTTGGGTGTCAGCCGCGTTGCGGCTCAACTTGTCCAGCGCTTGCGCGAAATCGCCGATAATATCTTCGATGTGCTCGATGCCAACCGAGATGCGGACCAAGCCAGGTGTGACGCCACTTTGCAGTTGCTCCTGGGCGCTGAGTTGCTGATGTGTGGTCGCCGAGGGCTGAATAATCAGCGTTTTTGCATCGCCAACATTCGCGACATGACTGACGAGCTTAAGCGAATCAATCAATTTGCTCGCCGCTTCAAAACCACCGCTCAACTCCAATGTAAACACCGAGCCAAAGCCGTGACGCAGATACTTTTTCGCACGTAGATGGTTAGGATGGTCACTAAAGCCAAGATAATTGACCTTGGCAACTTGCGGATGCGCACGCAGCCAATGTGCGAGTTGATGCGCGTTTTGCTGGTGCCGCTCGACACGCAAACTCAAGGTTTCTAAGCCTTGAATCAACAAGAACGAGTTGAACGGACTTTGGCTGGCGCCAAAATCGCGCAAGCCTTCGACGCGCGCGCGAATCGCAAATTGGATATTGCCGAACGGGCCTTTGGGGCCGAAAGTGTCAGAGAAAACCAAACCGTGGTAGGACGGCGATGGCTCGGTAAACAGCGGGTACTTGGCTTTGCCCTGATGCAATTGGCCGTAGTCAAACTTGCCGGCGTCGATAATCACGCCGCCAATCGCGGTGCCGTGGCCCCCGATCCATTTGGTCGCGCTCGCGACCACGATATCGGCGCCAAATTCAATGGGTTTGCATAAAAAACCACCGGCACCAAAGGTATTGTCGACGATCAAAATTATGCCGTGCTCATGCGCAAGCGCACTCAGCTTCAAAAAATCCGGCACATTTGCACCGGGATTGCCGATCGTTTCTACGTACAGCGCTTTGGTTTTGTCGTCGATTAGCGCCCTAAAGGTTTCCACGTCATCACCTTCGGCAAATTTGACCTGAATGCCCAAGCGCGGCAGGGAAACCTTAAATTGGTTATAGGTGCCGCCATAAAGCTGGCTGGTCGAGACAATATTGTCCCCGGCTTGCGCAATTGTCGTTATGGCTAATAGCTGTGCCGCTTGGCCGGATGCAGTCGCGACGGCCGCTACACCACCCTCAAGTGCAGCGATGCGCTGTTCAAACACATCGGTCGTTGGATTCATGATGCGGGTGTAGATATTGCCGAATTCCTTGAGCCCAAACAGATTGGCACCGTGCTCAGCAGAATTAAAAGTGTAGCTGGTAGTTTGATAGATGGGCACAGCGCGCGCATTGGTGCCGGGGGCCGGTGTTTGGCCCGCATGCAATTGCAGGGTTTCGAAGCGCAATGCAGGCGCTTGCGTTGGAGCTTGGTTCGCAGTTTCGGTCATGGCGGCAGTCCTAAGTTAAGTACAAGAGTTGAAAATCGAAGCGTGTAGGGCAAGAAGGAATTACTGGCGGTGTAGCGCTGTAAACGTTTAGACGTCTAATTGCGGCAAGAATAGACGTCTAAACATCTAGTCGTCAAGTCGTTTGACAGGTACTACCAATAAGCCTAACGTGACGTTTATCTACTGGAGCAAAAAAATGGTGCAGCAAAAGTTCGTGAATCCTTACGTCGAGCGCGGCAAACGCGCTGAGGAAACCAAGAAAGTTACGGTCACGATTCCAACTCACGTACTAAAAATTGTGATTGACGAACGCACGCGCCGCCAGATCAAAAGCCTGCGCCACGCGACCATTAGCGAGCTATTGGTCGAGGCGTTTCTGCATGCGTTCACTGGCCAGTCCTTGCCTACGGACGAAGAGTTAGGGCGCGAGGAATAACTGCGCACACCCAACAGGAAACAACAATCGTTGATCAGCGCCAACACTTAAGCCACTAACCGCTATGCTTGGCGTTCTGTGAATTTGAAAAGTGTGGCGTTTTGTTTAATCCATTTTCCCTATTTGTCGGCCTACGTTACACGCGTGCGCGGCGTCGAGGCGGTTTCGTCAGCTTTATCGCGGCGATTTCGATGGCCGGAATTGCGCTCGGCGTTGCCACCATCATCATTGTATTGAGCGTGATGAACGGTTTTCAGAATGAAATGAAATCGCGCGTGTTGAGCATGGTTTCGCACGCAGTCGTTAAAGGCTACGAAGGCGAATTAACTGATTGGCCAACCGCGCTGCAGCAGGCCGAAACGATGCCAGAAGTAATCGGCGCCGCGCCATTTATTGAAACCGAGGCGCTATTGCAGGCTTCACAAACTGCTGGCGCATTCATTCGCGGCGTGCTGCCCGAGGCTGATGGCAAGGTCAGCGAAATCGGCGCCAAGCTCAAAATCGGCAAACTCAGCGATTTAAAAGCGGGTGAATTCGACATCATTTTGGGCGTCGAGCTAGCCTACAAACTCGGCGTAGATGTCGGTGACAAAGTGACCGTGTTTGCCCCACGCGTTTCGATCAGCCCCGCCGGTGCGATTCCCACCAGCAAGCGCTTCACAGTGGTGGGCATGTTTGAAGTCGGCATGTATGAATACGACAGCGCGATGGCAGTGATGCATTTAAGCGATGCGCAAAAGCTATTTCGCATGGGTGATGCAGTCAGCGGCGTGCAACTCAAGCTCAAGGATATGGACCAAGCTTTGCAAGTAGCGCGGCGTTTAGCAGTGGATTTGGGCGGCGGCTTCACCATTGAAGATTGGACCCGCAAACACGGGAATTTATTCAAAGCGGTGCGCACCGAAAAAATCATGATGTTTATGATTTTGTGTTTGATTCTGACGGTGGCGGCGTTCAACTTGATCTCAACGCTGGTGGTCACGGTGATGCAAAAACAGGCCGATATCGCGATTTTGCGCACCATGGGTGCCACGCCAGCCACGATCATGCGCATATTTATGGTGCAGGGCACTTTGATAGGCTGGATCGGCACGCTGGTAGGCGTGGTTATTGGCATCACGGTGGCGCTGAACATCGAACGCATCGTGCCGCTGATCGAAACCATTTTAGGCTTTGAAGCGATGCCGGCGGATGTTTACTACATCAGCAAATTACCTTCTGAGCTTTCATTAATTGATGTCAGCACCGTCGCTGGAGTCAGTGTTTTGTTTGCGCTGCTAGCAACGATTTACCCAGCATGGCGCGCGGCACGCACCAAACCGGCACAGGCGTTACGTTATGAATAGTGCGCAAGATTCGGACGCGGTAAATTTAAGCCAAGCCCGTTTTGACAAGGTAATCAGCGCACGCGATTTGCGCCATGTCTATCAGGAAGGAACGTTAAGTACCGAGGTACTCAAAGGAATCGACTTGGACATCCTAGCGGGTGAACGCGTGGCCATTATTGGCGCGTCTGGTTCCGGGAAATCGACCTTACTGCACATGCTGGGCGGCTTAGATCGCGCCAGCGCTGGCGCAGTAGCACTGGCAGGCCAAGCCATCGCCGGAATGTCGGAAGCAGCCTTAGGTAACTTGCGTAACCGTACGCTGGGTTTTATCTATCAGTTCCACCATTTACTGCCGGAATTTACCGCGCTGGAAAACGTGGCGATGCCGCTGCTTATTCGCGGTACAAAACCGAAAATTGCGCAAGCCAAAGCCAGCGAGCTACTGGCGCGGGTTGGCTTAAGCCATCGCTTAAGCCATCGGCCGGGTGAGCTTTCCGGCGGGGAACGCCAGCGCGCCGCCGTTGCCCGCGCGTTGGTGACCGAGCCTAAATGTTTGTTAGGCGACGAACCTACTGGCAATTTGGATGAAGGCACCGCCGCTGGCGTATTTGAGCTGATGCTTGAGCTCAACCGCGAGCTGGGCACCGCGCTGGTGTTGGTGACGCACGATTTGCGCTTAGCCAGCAAACTGCAGCGGGTGCTGACGCTCAAAGACGGCCGCCTAGCCGCAGCACCGTAAACTCAACGATGCGCATTCAACACGCTCTTTATTTGTTGATAGGCATCTGTATCGGGATTTTTCAACGGCATCTGCCAGCGCTAGGCTTGCTCTATGGCGGCGTGGGACTTGTGTTGCTGTGCATGCTCGTTTGCGGCATTGTCAAACGTGGGCGTGCCGGGCTAACGCTGCGCGCCGGGCTAATGCCAGTCGCGTTGGTACTAAGCGGCTTCGTTTATGCCAGCTTTTGCGCGCATTCGGTGATGGCGCATCGCTTGCAGGGCGTGCCCGCCAACGGTGCAGAATTCGAGGTGATCACCACCATTGTGGACTTACCGAAACGCATTGACCGCCAGACGCGCTTATCGCTGCGCCTGGAGCCGTCGGCTGAACTGGGCGCTACGCGCGACGTGCGTGTGGGTTTTTACGGTGACGCCACGCTGCGTGCCGGCGAACGCTGGCAAATGCGCGTCAAGCTGAGGCGCCCGCATGGCGAGGTCAACCCGGGCGGCTTTGATTTTGAACGCATTGCTGCGGCGAATCAGATCGATGCGGTCGGCTACATCGTCAAATTAGGGCCGCGCCTACAGGCGGCGAAGGGTGTGGCAGCACTACGCGAGAATTTAAGCGATCAAATAGCTCTCGCTGTGCCCGAGTCAACTGAACGCGCACTCTTGCAGGCGCTCAGCGTTGGCGATACGCGTGGCTTGAGCGACGCTGATTGGGATTTGATGCGCGCCAGTGGTATTACACATTTAATTGCCATTAGCGGCCTGCACGTGACTTTGTTGGCAACACTGGGCGCCGGGTTTGCCTATGGGTTTTGCTGGCTATTCCCGAGGATTACGCGGCGCTTGCCACGGCCACAATTGTGCGCAGCCGTTGGTCTGCTGTGCGCCACCGGTTATGCGCTGTTGGCGGGCTTTGGCGTACCTGCGCAACGCACGCTATTGATGCTTAGCGCCTTGCTGCTAGGCATATTGCTTAAGCGGGTGCAAAGCTTGTGGCAGGGTTTTGCGCTTGCGCTTTTGGCGGTGCTCGTGGTTGATCCACTGGTGGTGCTAAGCCCAGGCGCGTGGCTTAGCTTTAGTGCGGTGGCGCTACTAATTATAGTTTTCGGGCAACGCTTCCCAAAGCTCAGCTGGTGGCGCGAATTGGTCGCAGCGCAATTATTAATGACGCTCGGTTTGCTGCCGCTGAGCCTCGTTTTTTTCGGCCAAGCCTCCTTGGCAGCACCGTTCGCGAATCTGATCGCGGTACCGCTGGTTTCCTTGGTGATTGTGCCCTTGGTGCTGGCAGCGACAGTGTTGCTTTTGTGCACACAAGCGGCACTGGCAACGCCGCTGCTGAAATTGGCGGCGTTTATTTGGCACTGGCTGCTACAGCTATTGACGGCTATTTCATCGCCTGCGGTGATGACGCAATATTTCGCACCTCCCAGCGCGATCGCGCTTGTGCTTGCCGCTGCCGGTGTGCTGCTGCTATTTAGCCCGCGTGGCGTGCAAATGCGCCAGTACGCTTGGTTGTTGCTGCTGCCGATGTTGATCCCCAAAGTGCCCGAGCCTATCGCTGAGGGTGCTTTTCGTCTAACGCTTTTCGATGTTGGCCAAGGGCTCAGCGCTTTGGTTCAAACCAAACAGCACGCGCTGCTATTTGATGCCGGGCCTGGCGACCCGGAAGGAAGCAATGCGGGCGAAAGTGCAGTCGTGCCCAGCCTACGCGTGCTTGGCGTGAATCAACTCGATCTGATTATGCTTAGCCACGCCGATAGCGACCACGCAGGCGGCTTAGCTGCGGTTCGACGCGCCTTCCAGGGCCCGGTAAGCACCAGTGCGAGCACAAAGATTAGCGACAGCAGCGCATGCATCGCTGGGCAAAAGTGGCAATGGGATGGCGTGGAATTTGTCGTGCTGCATCCGAATCCAGGATTGCCGTATTTGGCAAATCAGAGCTCTTGCGTATTGAAAATTCAAAGCCCAGGCAGCACCGCCAGTGCCTTGCTGCCGGGCGATATCGATGCGGTAATCGAGTCCCGGCTCGTACGCACTCAAGCCGAACAG
>JAYVAQ010000473.1:0-5073 GCA_043750875.1 Rhodanobacteraceae bacterium | reverse complement strand
TGCGCCCTGGGTACATGTGCCGGTAACGATGGGTTACGACCGCTTTCCTGAACTATTGGTCGATGAGAAGCGCGCGTTTCTTGCCGATAAGGCGGAGCGCAATGTACGCCTTTTTTTTACCCACGACCCAAAGATAGCCAGTGCAGCGGTGATATCTACGAACGGAAAATTTGTCGTGACGGATACCGCCGGAAAATTATTTTCAGCAAATTTGCTGCACTAAACTAGCGAAGTTGAAAACGACGTTCGCAAACGCAAGCCGAAGAATTACCGAATTCGGCGTGTGAAAAAACGAGATCGCGCGCTACACTTGTGACCTCAACTCTAGGCAAGGGCAGGCATGTACTATCCTCAGCAGCAACAACAAGCACGCAGCGGTGGCCGAGGTGGTTTCGGTATGTTGCGGCTTTTGCCGCTGGTATTTTTTGGCTTGTACATGGGGTATTACTATCTCAGCCACCGCGAGGTGGTACCGGTGACTGGACGCAAGCAGTTGGTAGATTTGAGCCGCGAGCAAGAAGCCGCGCTGGGCTATCAGTCTTATCAAGAAATTTTGCGGAACGAACGCATTGTGACCAGCGGTGACGCGCCAAAAATGGTGCAAGCAATCGCCACTAGATTGATCAACGCGGTGCAGCAGTTTCCAGGAGCAGACCCAGGGTTTGAGTGGGAAGCAACGGTTATTGAGTCGGATCAAGCCAACGCCTTCGCGTTGCCAGGCGGTAAAATTGCCGTCTACACGGGTATTTTCCCCGTTGCAGCCAACGCTGACGGCTTGGCTGCAGTGATGGGCCACGAAATCGCACATGCAGTTGCCAGACATGGCGCGGAGCGCATGGCGTATCAAAAATTAGTACAAATTGGCTCGATGGCAGCGGGCGTTTCAGTGGGTGACATGAGTCCAGAAGCACGCCAGGCGGTTATGGGCGCATTGGGCGCAGGCGCAAAATTTGGTGTGCTGCTGCCTTTTTCGCGCGATCATGAATCTGAAGCGGACGAGATGGGGCTATATTTTGCCGCTGCCGCCTGTTTCGATCCTAGAGAAGCGCCGAAGCTTTGGGAGCGGATGGCGGCGCAGGGTGGCGCACGGCCATCAGAGTTTGCAAGTACGCACCCTAGCAACGAGCGCCGAATCGATGATCTGAATCGTTGGATGCCCAAGGCTTTGGAAATCCAGGCGAAATATTGCAGCGGCCAACCGGCTGAGCGCCAACCATAGACGGGGAAAAACATGAGCGTTGACGCAAACTTATTGAAAAATTTGTATCCACTTGAGTCCCTGCGCCCGGAGCATCTTGAGGCGCTGGCACGAGAAGCAAGCGAAGAATACGTGGATTGTGATTACGTGCTATTTTCCGCAGGCGATACCGACGAACACACGATTTACCTGCTTGAGGGTGAGGTTCGCGGCGACTACCCCGATGGCCGTACTAAAAGCCAGACCGGTGGCAGCTCGCTGCAGGGGCGTTACGCCGTGGGTGATTTGCAGCCAAGGCGTTTCACCGCCACGGTGCAGTCACCACGCGCGCGTATCGCAAAAATAGACCGTCGTTTTTTAGAAAAAGTGATTGCCTGGGATCAGGTGGTTAAAAGCGGCAACGTCAAGCATTTCGACACCAACCCTGAAGGTAATCGCTGGGTATTTCGCTTGCTGCAAAGCAAAGCGCTGCGAAAATTGCCGGTGGCCAATATCGAACGGCTTTTCACCCGTTTTGCCGAAATGAACGTCAAAAACGCGCAGACGATCATTCGTGAGGGTGACGATGGCGATTATTTTTACGTGTTAAAAGAAGGTGCAGCGGCGGTTAGCCAAATGAATGACGCGGGTGAATCCGTGATCGCGTATTTGGTGCGTGGCGACAGTTTCGGTGAAGACGCGCTGTTAAGCAATAACGTGCGCAATGCCACGGTAACGATGATGAAAGATGGCAAATTAATGCGTCTTGCCAAGGCAGACTTTTCTGAATTGCTAAAACAGCCGGTAGTCGAGTGGCTAACGCCCGGTAAGGCCTCGATCGCCGTGCGCGGCGGCGCAGGCGTGATTGACGTGCGTACGGTGGAAGAATTCAACGAACGTGCGATCAAAGGCTCGGTGAATATGCCGCTTTCTAGATTGCGCGAGTTTGCTGCAGAGCTAGATAAAACCAAACGCTACATCACCTATTGTAATTCCGGTGAGCGCTCGTCAGCGGCGGCGTTTGTGCTCAATAAGCTGGGTTTTGAGGCCGCAGCTTTGCAAGGCGGATTAAATGCGATGGTGCGACAAGTGGATCAATCCAAGGCGGGATAAGATAACTAGCCAAGCTGGGCGAAATGCCTGGGTTTTGCATTCGGTCAACCCTAAACACTCTATTACATGGCTGCGCCAGAGGTTGCATCACCCGTTGCGATGGTGCTGAGCCTGTTGCTCAGTCCGCTGACACAGAGCGTATCTGAGCCTGGCTAGCTTTCGCTAGCTGGCGCTCGTTTTAAAAATCCGCTGTTGTCAGTGCGACTCCAGCTGCGTACAGAAACTGATCTTACTTCGGGGCTGAGGGCGATGTTTTGATCATTGCTTTCAAGAATTCTTGGTCTTCAAAAAGTATTTTCATGCCATTCCCAAGCGCTCGGTCAAGAGCGCGCTTGGCGTTCTTACCTGTCATAAGTTGCGTATTCGCTTCAATACCTTGGGCAACCAATTGCCGCGTGTATACGATTACTCCTTGTTTCGTTTTTACCGAAATAGACATATTTATATCGGCGACAGCGTCACCGGAAAAGAAGCCTACTTTGTGATCGTTGTAAAAACGCGTGAGATCCCCAGAAATTTCAACCAGGGCGCTATCAGAACCCAACTTGAATCCGCGCGCTTCAAGCTCAACTTCGATCGCTTTGCGAACGGTGATAGCAACTTCTTCAATCGCCAGTATCGGCGCCATTTCCATACCGTAGCCATTCTTCTTACTGCTGACCTTGCTCTTATCTTGCCGTTGATCTGCTACTTGAACTTTGACCGATATCGCGCTCGCCCCGGGAATTTGCGCAACGCTCGGTTGCGGTATGTATTGGATCTCAATTTTCTCGGTCGTGAGTGCACACCCAGAAAGACCGAGAAATACAGCGCATGCTGCGATGACAATGCTACTTTTATTCATGTATTCCCCTATTTATTTTCAATAAAACACTATGCCCAAAATTAGGCACAACTAAAGCCCGCCTTGGATAACCGCAGCGGGTGTAATTTAATGTTTACCGTGTTTAACGCAGTCATCAAAAGCAAAGCATGAAAACGCTGTAGTTCAGATTGCTTTGGAAGCATTTTTTTGAATTCTCCATGCGCTCCGTTGCTTTATCACGCACGCTAGACAATCACTCCACCCCAAACACCCGATTGCAAAGCTGTGCCAACGGTTGCGAGTACAGCCCCACTAGCGCCAATAGCAGCGTATTCAGCACCAGGATTAAGCGAACATCCAATGCTGCACTTGGCGTGGCATCAGACTCTGGCTCATCAAAATACATCACCTTGATCACGCGCAGATAGTAGTAGGAGCCGATCACGGCAAATAGCGCAGCAACCAATACCAGTGCCTTCCACGCCGAGCCTAGCGCCACAACCGCCATCAACACTTGCAATTTAGCCCAAAAACCAATCAAGGGCGGGATGCCAGCAAGAGAAGCCATGACGATTAGCATTGAAAATGCCATCCACGGGCTGCGCTTGTTTAAGCCTTTGAAGTCGTCAATACGATCAAACTCGATCCCTTCGCGGGACAGACTAATCATGATGCCGAATGCCGCTGCGGTACTGATGGAATAGACGATTACATAAAACAGCAGTGCCGAATAGCCGATGGCGTTAGCACTTAACAGGCCCAGCAGCATAAAGCCGACATGGGAAATGGTGGAATAAGCCAGCATGCGCTTGAAGTTGTATTGCGCGATTGCGCCCAGATTGCCCACGATCAAAGATGCCATCGCCAGCAGTGCTAGCATTTCTTGCCAGCGCGGCGCTAAGGTGCCCAAGCCCTCTGGCAGCAAGCGAATAGCCATACCAACAGCCGCCAGTTTTGGCACGCTGGCGATAAAAGCAGTCATTGCTGTTGGTGCGCCTTCATAGACGTCGGGCAACCACATGTGAAACGGCACCGCGCCAAATTTGAATGCTAGGCCGATTACAATAAATGCCAGTGCGAATGACATCAGCATCAAGGTCGCTTTATCCAATTCGTAGAGGCTCGCGAGCTTAGAATTGATCTCAAACAGATCGAGTGAGCCGGTCAAGCCGAATAGCAAGGACATGCCGTAAAGCAAAATGCCGGAGGCGAGTGCGCCGAGCACAAAGTATTTCATCGCCGCTTCCGAGGCGACGCCGTTGTCACGATCCAGCGCAACGATAGCGTAGGTCGCCAATGCCATCAGCTCTAAGCCCATGTAAATTGTGACTAGATTTCCCGCCGACACCAGTACCATCATGCCCAGCACGGCAAACAAGATCAGCACATAAAAGTTGCCGAAATACTGGCGCTTGCTATCAAAATAATGCCGTCCATAGACAAAAACTAAGCCAGTCGCCAACAGCATAAAGAGTTTTAAAACATCGCCCAAGCCATCGCGTACGAATAGGCCCGCAGCGGATCTGTCCGGCGCGCCGAATTGCATGTCGACGGTGATGGCAAACGCTGCACCGAGTAGCGTCAAGGTTGAAAGAAAATGCATCCAACCGCGTTGTTTGGGCCCACTAAAGGCTTCAAACATCATTAAAAACAGGCCGCCGACGAGCACAATGATTTCCGGCAAAAGTGGCCGTAATTCGGCCATGCTCGAGATCATCATTGGCCTTCTCCGGTAGTTGACGCAGTATTTATACCCAACACTTGCGCCCCTTCATCAATTTCTGCAGCCTTCTTCACTTGAATTTGCTCGATTAACTTGGCGACGCTAGGCTGCATCACATCGGTCAGCGGCTTTGGGTATAGACCGAAAAACAGGGTGTAGGCGGCGAGGGTGGCCATGACGGTCCACTCGCGTGGGTTTAAATCATGCAAGGCTTTGACATTGTCATTCGAAATTTCGCCAAAAAATACCCGCTTG
>JAYVAQ010000472.1:0-2586 GCA_043750875.1 Rhodanobacteraceae bacterium | reverse complement strand
CGATACTTTTTTCCCGCCCATCAATGATTCGTTATGGAAAGAGGAATCTCGCGAAGCGCGCAGCAAGGACGAAAAAAATATTTACGATCTGCAATTTGTGGTTTTGCAGCGCCGCTAAGGCTGATGTCTAACGCAGACGCAAACGCTCAAGTAAATATCCCAGATGCGCCAGCAAGGAAACGCTCACCGCAAGCGCCACCCATTGCCACGATGCGCCCACCAATGCTGCGCGAAAGGCGAGTACCAAACACGCGCCCGGCAGCAGCATCCAAAACACTGCACGCGGGGTAAGGCCACAGTTGGCTTTACGCTGGTATAAAACGAGCACGATAGCTTCAAGCGCCATAAACGCCAACATAATATCGGCGATCAAGCCAGTCGAGAAAAGCGCTGCCATGCTGACTCCATTTGCACTTCGATTGCGCGCTAATTAATGACGAGAGCGGGATCGGCAAACCCGCTGACCACCAATGAAACACTAGCATTGGCGGGCGTTTTGAGCACTTTTTACTCCAAAAAGCGCGCCAATGCTAGTGTTCACACATTAGTTTGCCCGCAGACAATCGCGCAAGCTCGCTGAAAAATTTATTCAGCCGATAAATTATGCATGCCTAATTGAACAAGAAGCGCCGTCAATAATCGCCAGACAAAGCATCTTTACTGGCTTTTTCCGCACTCATGAGTTTGCGTCGCGTGCGTTTGAGCGCGTAGGCCACCGCTATCACCACGACGGGAATAGCGATACCGACAGCGATGTCTGGCTGCACCCGCATACCCGCTGATTGCAACGCTTTCGCGCCAAATCCGACAATGCCGACCACATAGTAAGTGATCGCGGCAATCGATAGCCCCTCAACCGTTTGTTGCAGCCTCAATTGCAGCCGAGCTCTGCGCTCCATCGACGCCAGCAACGCCTGGTTTTGTTTCTCGCGAACAATATCGACGCGGGTCGATAACAAGCTGCTGGTCTGGGCAATGCGCTCGGATAAATCACGGAGCCGCTGCGACACCGTAGCACTGGTGGCGACCGCAGGTGCCAATCGGCGCGTCATGAATTCATCTATAGTCTGCACGCCTGGCAATCGTCGCTCACGCAATTCGCTAATGCGCGTGATCACCAGCTCGTAATAGGCGCGGCTGGCGCCAAAGCGGAATTGGCTAAACGCCAACGCGCTCTCGACCTCAGCCGCAAGTTTAATCAGCTCCGTGAGCTGTGCTTCGTCGCCGCCTGAGCCGGTGGAAATGGAATCGGTCACTTTGGCCAACGCGCGTTCAACGCTCAGCGCTTGCGGTGCTTGCCGACGCGCAATCGGCAACGCCAACAACGCGAGCATTCGGTATGCCTCGATCTCAAACAAGCGCTGCAACATGCGACCCGCCTGACCGGGCGACAAGTTGCGATTGATCATCACAAATCGCGAGTAGCCATCGTTGTGAATTTTAAAATCTGTATACGCCACGCCCACGCCCTCGCCAATATACGCACCCACCGCCGTATTTCCGGCGAATGCAATTTCAAGCTCGGCGTCTGAGAGCGGCCCACCACCTGACATGAGTTCGGCATGCGCGGCCACGATACGAAGGCCGGGAATTCCATCCAACCAACCATCTGCAGATAGCCCGCAGCGGGTTCACTAAAAGGTGTTGCACTAAGATTGGGAATAAAAACCGTGTAGCCGGAGAATTCACTATGACGCTCCCACTTCAGCAGGACTTGCCCAATCTTTGCATTGAAATGAGTCGCCCCCTCAACCGGCGGCGACACGCCGTAGCGCGCGCAAAGGGCAATCAAATGCGCCAACTCAACGGCACGGTCTTCTGGTGCAATCAATACCGCCACATAGCTTGCGCGCGACGGGGTTTGCAGCTCAACCGGTGGACGCGCATGAACTTCAGCCGCAAGGGCAAATCGGTCAGGATGATCGGTCAGTCGTTGGGTCATTTTTGTTTTCTTCAACTATATTTCTTCAACTATAAAAGCGCTGACACTGCGTTTTTAAACGTCATGTTTAAACACCCAGAAAAGGCGCATTCATTTTCACGATGGCCCAATTTAAAATCGATGCGAAGCTCACCCAAAGCAAATACGGTAAAAGCAGCCAGCTTGCCGCTTTTGATAAGGGGCGCAAAAACCACATTAGCGCTGCGATAGAAAGCCATAAAAATCCGACTTCCATCAACGCCCAATCAGGACGTTGGAGTTTAAAAAACAACAGACTCCACAACGAATTGCAGGCGAAATTTATGGCGAACAAGGCAATGATGGTGGTGCGGCTTTTGCTGGTATCAGCATTTCGCCATGCCAGCACACCAGCCGTTGCCGCACACGCAAAAATGGTCGTCCATGCAGGCCCGAACAACCAATCAGGCGGCTTCCATGATGGTTGTTTGAGAGCAAAATACCAAGACCCTAAATTGGTGAGAAGTCCGCCGACCACCGCTGCCGCGACGGCTATGGTCACTGCAACAATTATCGGATTACGCAGACTCTGTTGACCCGCCTCAGTGCTCACCATGGGTTGCTGGCACAAGCACTCATGACGGCTTCACCAAGCCAGTAAGGTGCGCCAGATCTTTGAAGAAAAT
>JAYVAQ010000471.1:0-4042 GCA_043750875.1 Rhodanobacteraceae bacterium | reverse complement strand
GTGCTGGTGGCACATTGCCCTCGGGGTTGCTGTATTACGTCGGCGCGACGGTGAGTTATGTGCAAAATGGTGAACCCAAATCACTAAATGTGCTACCAGATTCGATCACAGTGGAACCGCAACCCAAACTCAAGCTGGATTATTTTTTAGCGACTGATGTTTATGGCGATGACGCCTTTACGCCCGCTGTCGTTGAACCTTCCGAGCCATTTACGCTCGGCGTGCGCATCAAAAACGTCGGTGCTGGGCCGTCGCGTCAGACGAGTATCGAATCGGGGCAGCCGCGTATCGTCGAAAACGAACAGGGACTGGCGGTAACCTTCAACATTGACAACGCCTATGTGCAAAACAACGCGGTGCAAAATACGCTGTTGCTCAACTTTGGCGAAATTGCCTCGCAAACTAGCAAAGTCGGGCGCTGGCTAATGACGACTAGCCTAAGCGGGCGCTTTGTCGATTTTGAAGCTGAATTTACCCACTCTGATCAACTGGGGGGCGCGTTAACCTCGCTGATTGAAAGCGTCACGCCGCACCCGCTCGTGCACGATGTGACCGTCAATATTCCAGGTCGCGATTCAATTCGGGATTTTTTGGCCTTAGATGGCGATACCTATCGCACGTATGAATCTGAAGGTACTGATATAGAGGTGATCAATCGCTCGGCCGACGCTACGCTAACGCCAGTGAGCAACAACGTCTACCGTCTACGCACCCTAGCTTCAGCATTGCCGGTTTACGCAAACGTGCCAGATCCTTCACGCGGTCAATGGCGAATCGCTGAGTTTTTGCGCGCCAAGGACAACTCAGTTTTGCCTGTTGAAAATGCATGGCTATCGAAAAAGCGTCGGGGAAACAGTTCCACTTTTGACTATTTTTTGAACATTTATGACTCTAAAAGTGCCGGGGACTATTTGGTGCGCTTTGATCGCGGTGCGTTGGCGAGCTTAAACGGTATCGTGTTTCGCGATTTGAATAATGATTCGATTCAACAGCCGAGCGAAGTGGGCGTTGCGGCAGTCAAAATCCTTGCAAGCACGACTATTGCTGGCACACCGATTCAGCGCGAAGTACTCAGTAATGCACTCGGCGTATTCACAGTAGATGATTTGGCGCCGGCAAACTACACCCTGAGCGTGGGCGCAATGCCCGGCTTGCGCGATGTTGCACCGATCGCAGGCGATGCCGGCGGTTTGGCGGCCTTGGTCAACAATCAAGCAGTGATTAGCCAGATCACGCTCGGCAATGGTGCCAATCCGTTGAATTACAAATTCATCAAGGTCGCCACAAGTCCAAATCCGCAGGCGGATGTATCGATTGCAATGAGTACGCTTTCACCGTCAATTGGCATTGGTGAAACGACTGACGTCGTGGTACGCGTTAAAAACAATGGCCCGGATGCGGCGTTAGCCTCGGCGAATTTGCGCATCGAGCTCAGCGGCGGCGGTGGTGGCCTAATCGTCGTCTCGGGCGTGCCGACCTGGGGCAGTTTTACCAGCGGCATTTGGTCGATACCGAGCTTGGCAGTGCAAGAAGAAGTGACCCTGGCGCTACGTTTGCAGATGCCGCTTTTTGGCACGCGCTTTTTAATCGGACGCGTAATTCCAGGAGCATTTCCGGATCCAGAGTTGAGTAATAACATGGCGATGTTGCGATTGGGTGCCAGTAGCATCCCAGGTGATTTGATCTTTGAGGACGGCATTGAGGCAATCCCTGGGCTTGTCTTATCAGCAGTCAAAAGTGCACCGCGTGCGTTTGTCGGAGATGCTTCTGGCGTGCTTGAAATTGTGCCTACACGACTCGGCGTTTTCGCAGCGCCCAGCGCGGTCCCAAGCGTTGCGCCGGATGCACAAGACACGAACGCGCCACAAACTCCGGGATCCTCGCTGCCTGAAGTGTTCGATCCGCAGGCAAGCCCTCCGCGTGTGCCCGACGCTATTTCTGATGACCGCTTCGAAGACGAATAGCGCGCGTGTTGCCCATCGTCACGAGCTTGTTTTTGCTTTTGGGCGAACCAGAAGCGGGCCTGTGCGCGGCGAATTCGGTTGATCCAGCCGTCGCGCTAGTAGCAGACGTGCTGCCGCTGGCGGACGCTACGACTGACTGCAAGGTCGTCGATTTCGCTGTTTTCTCGGGGCGCAACCCTGCAACGATACGTTGGGTGGATAGCCGCTTGAGCGCTTCTGTGCTCGACAGCCGCTTAGCAAGTGATCGAATTTGGCTAACTGAAGGTCAAGCGCGCACGTGGCTGGGCGCTGCAAAAACCAACGTGGTGGTGCTTGTGGGCTCCGGCATTGACGATCAAACGCTGGCAGGCCGCTGTGGGCAATTGTTTGACGCTGGAAACGCCATGGTTTTGCAAGGCGGCGTGGCACGCATGAGTACAGCCGTTCCCACGTTAACTGCGAACGAGGCGCTTAGCGCGATGATGCATGCAGCTCCCAACACGCTCACGCTGAGCAGTTCGCTTCGCATGCCGTTGGAGTTCACAAAGCGCCTGCACGTATTGGGTGTGCGCACAGCAACCAAAAGACAACTGCAAAGCGCTGCCGTGCTTGCTTTGCGCCAACCGCATACAAAACAAACCTTGAACTTTAATATTTTTGGCGGCATCGACGCCCTGTTAGCGGCTGACCAGCAAGCCGCTGCCCTCGCGAGTGCGCCAAAAAGCGCGCCCAGACGCCCGTGTTATTTCCCATGACCCAATTCAATGCGAGACCCAGCATGCGCGCCCTACTAACAACTTTGTTGCTGCTGCTGAGCAGCGTCGTCCACGCCACCGATGTCAGTGGTGTCATCAATAGCAACACCACATGGACTTTGGCGGCCTCGCCCTATGTGTTAACCGGCGATGTAGAGGTGCGTGCGCTGCTAACGGTCGAGCCCGGTGTGCAAATTAAAGTTTCGGCAAATAAGGGCATGACCGTTTTTCCGCAAGGCAGGCTAGTTGCGGTCGGCACCGCGTTGCTGCCAATCGTGATGACCTCGGTGCGCGACGTAGCCGCAGGCACGCCGATGGCGGGGGATTGGGGCTATTTACACATCGTCAGCACCCCTAGCAATGTTTTGCCAAGCGAGCTGCGCCATTTCAAGATGCGCTTTGGCAAAGCGCTCAAGCTGGAAGGCGCTTCGCCGGTGTTGCGAGAGTGCGTGTTTGAGGGGCAGCTGGAAGCCGCGATTGTGATGGATCTAAACTCATCTCCGAGTGGCGAGGCGCTGAGTGCCACCGGCAATGGTGTCAATGGCATCTTGGTGCCTGCCGGTGAATTGACCGGGCAGGCGCGCTGGAGCATCCGCAGCCTGCCTTATGTCGTGAGCGGCGGGCTCTTGCATGTTGGGGCAAAGCCATTGGCGCTGCAATTTGAACGGACAACTCTAGCGTTGGCACCTAAAGCGACCGGCATGATGCGCTTAAGTTTGGCGGATCCAGCACCGGCGACAATTACGATCACACTCAGCAGTTCCGATGCTGCCGTAGTGACAGCACCTGCCACTGTCAGCATCGCGCAAGATCAATACACTGTCGACGTGCCGATCACCTCCCTCGCATCCGGCGTTGCGGAAATCACCGCTGCAGCGCCGGGCATGAATAGTCCGACTGCAACCATAACGGTCGCACCGCTGCCGAGTATTTATCTTCGTCCCGTAGGTGCCACCGTTGGCCTCAATCGCTCAAGACAATTGAACCTGTCGCTGAATTCCCCGGCCCCGCCTGGCGGGCTCGAAGTGCTTTTGAGTGCAAGTCCAAGCGGCAGAATTAATGCACCGACGGGCCTGTTGTTGCCAAACGGAGGCGCTGGCATCAGCTTTGATGTTTCCGGGCTCAGCGTCGGCACAACGGTGCTGAATGCCAGCGCTGCGGGCTATATTGGTGACCAATTGCCCGTGGAAGTCGTGCCCTTGAGCATGGCGTTTGCAGATTCGGTGTTAGTTCCCATCGGTACACGCAATATTTCATTGGCGCTATCACACACTGCCTTGGCGGGCGGCGGCAGCATCACGCTGGGCAGCGACAATCCCAGTGTGCTCAGTGTACCGGCCACGG
>JAYVAQ010000470.1:0-3430 GCA_043750875.1 Rhodanobacteraceae bacterium | reverse complement strand
TCTTAGTGTTTCATGTTGTTGCGCTGGAATTTTTAGTTCAAGCAATCGATGCTGCAATAATTCCGGATCGCCGCAGCATTCAAACTGAATTGCACTACCTTTAGGCGCGCTGCCATCGACGATGCCGCCCACCGCGCGCGGTTGAAACGCACTAAAAAACGCAATGGCTTCGAGTGCAGCATGGCGCATCGATGAAATTCTAGCTTCTCGCTCAGGGTCGAATAAGCTTAAACGCGCTAAAAGTGCCAATCGCACCTGTTCCACTTTGGGCCAGCGGGTGGGCGACAAATTCAATCGTTTTGCCGCCCGGCGCAACGCGTCGTGGACGTCTTCGATTTGCTCCTGTTGCATAAGCGTTGCAGCGCATTCAATCAGCGCCACGTTTTGATCGTTATGCATTTTTTGGATGGTCAAAACAGCTCAGATGGTTAAAACAGCTCAGATGGTTAAAACAGCTCATAAGGGTCGCTCTCGCTTTGTGTATTGGTTGAACCAAGTGAGCTGCCAAGCTTCGTTAAATCTTCCGTGCGAAAAACCTCCATGATGCCCGATGGATCGCCGGAGTTGGTAAGCAGGCCGTTATTGCCATTGATGCGTGCCGTCGTAACGCCAGTTGGTTGCTCCAAAATCTCTTCCGGTTTGCCTTCTACTGCAGCACGCATAAAATCCATCCACATCGGTAGCGCCGCCTTGCCGCCAAATTCGCCCTCACCGAGCGAGCTAAAGTCATCAAAACCCACCCAAGCACTTGCCACCATGTGCGCGCTAAATCCTGAGAACCATGCATCACGGTGGTCATTGGTGGTTCCGGTTTTGCCTGCCAGATCATTGCGTCCAAGCGCCATGGCACTCATGCCGGTGCCACGCTTGATGACGTCACGCATCATGGTGGTGATGATGTATGCATTTCGCTCGTCGATGGCGCGCGGCGCAAGCACAATCCCGCTTGCCACCTTGATTGGCTGGGTTTCGCTAGGCGCAAGTACGCCGCTGTCTAATTGGGGTTCAATTTGGCTTTCTGATGCTTGTTCAGCCGCAGCACGCGCAAGATCCTGCCGATTGAGTTCCACTTCCAAACGTTCAGGGCACAGTCTGCAGGCGCGAGGCGCATTGGCGTCAAAAATGACTTTGCCGGTATTGTCCTCGATTTGCGAAATCAAATGCGGGGTAACTAAAAAGCCGGAATTAGCGAATACCGCATAGCCACGCGACATGGCTATAGGTGGCGCAGAACTAGTGCCTAACGCCATCGACAAATTTTCTGGCAACGATTGCGCGGAAAAACCAAATTTTTGGATATAACGGCGCGCGTATTTCACGCCAATCGCGTCTAAAAGCCTTACTGAAACCAAGTTGCGCGAAGTCACCATAGCTTCGCGCATGCGCGTCGGCCCGCCGAATTTGTCATCAGAATTTTGTGGCTTCCATACTTTATCAATCGAGGAATCTTCAAACACCAACGGCGCATCATTGATGATGGACGCAGTGGTAAAACCTTTTTCCAATGCCGCCGAATAGACAAACGGCTTAAAGCTAGAGCCTGGCTGACGCAGGCTTTGTGTGGCCCGGTTGAATTTGCTGAGGCCAAATGAGAAGCCGCCAATCAACGCGCGAATGGCACCGTTTTCTGGATCCATTGCGGTAAACGCACCTTGCACCAACGGAATTTGTGCCAGTTGCCAGCCGCCATCCAGCGTACGTGATACGCGCACGATGTCACCAAGCTGCACTAGTTCGGTGAAGCTTTTTGGCTCGGCCCCAACATAAGCTTCTGACTTGTATCGCCGCGCCCATTTTGCGCTCGAGAACGGCACGGTCACGTCTTGGCCATCGTTAAGATGCAGGGTTAAATCTTTCGCTCCGACCGCTGTAGCGACGCCGGCCGTGAGGCCATTAACGGTCCAAAATGGTTCCAATGCGCGATCTAGTTCCACCGGAAAGGCAAGTAGCGCGGGGTCGATTTTAGCTTCCGCGCCGCGCCAGCCATGGCGGCGATCGTAACTTTCAAGTGCGCTAGAAACCGCCATTGACGCGGCGTTCTGCAGAACCGCCTCCACAGTGGTGATTACCCGATAGCCGCCTGTTTGTGCTTTTTCAGAACCAAGAATCTTTTCAACTTCTAGCCGCGCCATTTCTGCAATATAGGGCGCGTCCAACTCCACAGGCGGGCTGTGGAGTGTTGCCAGATCTGGCTCAGCGAGCGCAGTCTTAAGTTGTGCATCGGTCAGAAAGTGTTCTTCAAACATGCGTTGCAGCACATAATTCCTGCGTTCGATCGCCGCTTTAGGGTTGTGAATTGGGTTGAGATCGCTGGGTGCTTTAGGGAGCGCGGCTAGCATTGCGCATTCGGATATGCTGAGTTGTTCTAGCGTTTTGCCGTAATAAACTTCTGCTGCAGCGGCAACGCCGTACGCGCGCTGGCCTAGAAAAATCTTGTTTAGATAAAGCTCCAAAATTTCGTCTTTGCTCATTGATCGCTCTAAGCGTATCGCGGTGAAGATCTCAATTATTTTGCGCTTGAACGTTTTTTCGTTGCTCAAATACAAACCACGCGCCAACTGTTGGGTGATGGTACTGCCGCCTACGCCTTTTTCGCCCGTGGTCACGATTTCCCACATGGCACGCGCGATTCCCTTGGGGTCAATTCCATAATGGCTATAAAAACTGCCATCTTCAACCGCAATAAATGCTTGTCGTAGTCCAATCGGGATGCGCTCTATTGGCATTGGGTTGCGACGTGTCTCGCCAAAACTGGCAATTAGCAAGCCTTCGGCGGAAACGATTTTTAGCGGTACTTGTAGTTCAATGTTGCGGGCGCTTGCGACATCTGGCAACTCTTTAGACACGTACCAATATGTGCCAGCAACGCCTAGGGCCGCAATAACTACACCCAGGAGCGTCAAATACAAAAATATTTTCAACAATTTTTTGAGTTTTGGCATGGGGCACGCAACTTGTTCTGAAGCCGTAAGTATAGGCAACACGGCTGAATACACCTGTGGCAGCATGCGGGCAAAGCTCGATCACCTCGAAGGTATAAAAATTGGCTAAACGGATCGTGTTAAAGTGCCTTAATAAAATCGTTTAACTATTTGAAAATAAAAGATAAAGCAACAAAACAGTGAATTCGAAACGGTGCGAAAAACACTGCACGAACGCAAACAATTGATGCAGGCAAAATCATAACAAGCGTTAAGTTGAATTTCGTCGCAAAAACGCCAATTGGTACCCAGGATCCGCCTTGAAGTGGCATCTCACGCTAAGTTCTTTTTGCATATCAATGGCATGGCGCACACTCTTTGAGTGAATTCTTAGTTGCCAGCGGCGCAAGTTTGGTATTTAATGCGCTTAATCAGGTTTAGCTCGTAAATGTGCGCCACGAGAGGGAAAGTTTGTGGGATTGTTTACTCCAAAAGCACCACCGCTAGTC
>JAYVAQ010000469.1:0-5188 GCA_043750875.1 Rhodanobacteraceae bacterium | reverse complement strand
CCTCACTCTCCCAACAATGTGTCCGCTACTACCTGCGTGCCCACCAATTCCACCCGAATTGCCGCCACTGCGCGGCGGGCTTTTTCACGCGCACTAAATAGACTGTCACCACGCGCCAACGCCACGCCCAAACGACGTTTTCCCGATACATTGGGCTTGCCGAACAAGCGCAAATCGGTATCAGGTTCACTGAGCGCGCGTGTAAGCCCATAAAACGTTGGCGAATGGCCTTCGCCCTCAGCTAGAAGTGCGGCTGACGCGCTCGCGCCTAGTTGGCGAATCGCGGGAATCGGCAAACCCATAATGGCGCGTAGATGCAAATCGAACTGCGATTGATCTTGCGAGATTAGCGTGACTAAACCGGTGTCATGCGGGCGTGGCGAGACTTCGGAAAACAGTACTTCGTCACCGCGTACGAAAAGCTCCACGCCAAATAATCCATTACCGCCTAAATTGTCGGTAATTGCTTTTGCAATTTCTTGGGCGCGACTTAGCGCCAACGCGCTCATCGGTTGCGGTTGCCAAGACTCGCGATAATCGCCGTCTTCTTGAAAATGCCCGATAGGTTCACAAAAAAGGGTGCCGCCTACGTGGCGGATCGTCAGCAGCGTAATTTCAAAATCGAACGGCACAAATGCTTCGACGATCACGCGCGCTACTGCTTCGGTGCTGGCGCGTCCGCCGGATTGCGCGTATTGCCAAGCCGGATCTATTTGCGCGGCGGTACGCACCACGCTTTGGCCTTTGCCTGAACTGCTCATCAGTGGCTTAACCACACAAGGCAAACATAGTTTTGCAATGGCCGTGTGAAAATCTACCAGCGTATCTACAAATTCAAATTTTGAGGTCGCGAGCCCCAAGGTTTCTGCGGCCAAGCGCCGAATACCCTCGCGATCCATCGTAAGCGCAGCAGCCCTGGCCGTGGGCACCACGCGCAGCACGCGGCCATCGGGCCAGATGCGGCCCTCTAACTCAAGCAAAGTTTGCGTGTGGATCGCCTCGATTTCGGGAACAACCCAATCCGGCTGCTCAGTCTCAATTATTGCGCGCAAGCTTGGTGCATCCAACATATTAATGGCATGGCTGCGATGCGCAACGTGCATTGCGGGCGCACCGGCATAGCGATCCAGCGCGATTACTTCGATCCCAAAGCGTTGAGCGGCAATCGTCAGTTCTTTACCAAGCTCACCCGCGCCGAGCAACATGATTTTTTGCGCGCTGGATGTTTGTGCCGTACCGAATGCGTTGCCCGCAGATGCAGGACTGAGGCCGTGAGGCGAGGGTGGCTGCATAAAGGATTCCTTGGCGAGCAAAAATTAGGGGGAATATAAGGCGAGAAAAGCGCGATCAGCAAAAAATCATACTTGGTGGCGTATCAATAGCGCCAGTTTTCTCAATCACTTAGCGCACATGCCGTTTGCTTCAAACCTTCAGCAATTGTCTGCCGTGTCGCCGATTGGGCGAGACTTGTTTTTTAAAGATCGCGGCTCGACTGACTTTTGGCACCTGCGCACGCTTGCAATTGGCGCTTTAATCCTGATTTTTCCGCATTTGGGGCGCGCAGAACAAGAAGTAACTAATAGTTTTGTTTGCCAAAGCGAACAAAATTCTGCCGCACCGGTCACACCCGCGTTACAGTCGTTAACTTTAGAACAGGCAGTCAAGCGCGTAACGCGGCAAAGTGGGGGTAAGATACTGTCAGCCCGACGAATTCAGACTCGGAAGGGGCCAATGTTTAGAATTAAAGTTCTTACTCGCACTGGGCGCGTTCGCGTGGTACAAATTGCAGAGTTTGAGCCACCATCAGTTCCCAATTGATTCGTCTTGCAAAAGCAAAATAAGTTTCTAATTGATTCGTTTTGCAAAAAGTAAAACAAATGACCAAAGGTGAGTAAATGCGCGTACTAATCGTCGAAGATGAAGCCCCACTCCGGGAAACGCTTGCAGCACGGATGCAGCGCGAAGGTTTTGCGGTAGACACCGCGTGCGATGGCGAAGAAGCAATTTACATGGGACGCGAAGTTCCATTTGACATTGTTATCGTCGATCTAGGCTTACCTAGAATGTCGGGCATTGAAGTCGTCAAAAAATTACGCGAACTACAAAAGCGCTACCCAATTTTAATTTTGACCGCTAGATCTAGCTGGCAGGATAAGGTTGAGGGATTGAAGAGCGGCGCTGATGACTATCTGGTCAAGCCTTTTCACATTGAAGAGCTGCTTGCGCGCGTCAACGCTTTGGTGCGTCGCTCAGCAGGCTGGAGCAAGCCGGTGTTGGAATGCGGTCCAGTTGCGATGGATACCACCGCGCAAACCGTTGCCATCAATGGTCAAGTGATTGATTTGACCAGCTACGAATACAAGGTTCTGGAATATTTGATGCTGCATGCGGGTGAGTTAGTCAGCAAAGGCGATTTGACTGAGCACATTTATGAGCAAGATTTTGATCGCGATAGCAACGTCATCGAAGTGTTCATTGGCCGCCTACGCAAAAAACTTGATAACGACGGCACTTTGAAGCCAATTGAAACCGTGCGTGGCCGCGGCTATCGCTTCGCGATTCCTCGGACTCCGTAAAGCCGCGCTAGACCTTTCAGAAAGTAACGTACCCGCCGATTACAGACATGGCGTCGGCTCAGGAATCTGCAATGGGCTCTGGTTCTGGCTCGGAACGCTCCGCATCAGATAAAACTAATTCGGGCCGGGCGAAAGCTCCGGCCCGTAGCTTTTTGAGTACTCGCACACCGGCGATTACGACCCGTTTGATTTTCGCGAGTGCGCTGGCGCTGTCGGCATTTCTAACCTTGACCGGATGGGCACTGGATCGTGCGTTTGAGCGCAGTGCCGTCACGGCGATCCAATTACGCCTGCAAGGGTATTTTTATTCCTTATTGCAAGAAAGCGACGTCAACGTAAAAGGCAAGTTATTGCTTTCAGATCGTATGCCGCAAGCAGATTTTGATCGCCCTGCTTCGGGCCTATATGCCGGGGTGCGTGGCCCCAACTTTTATTGGCTATCGCCTAGCGCGCTTGGCCGCGATATGCCTTTCACTGAATCACTGACACCGGGTGAATTTTCCTTTACCGGCCCCGTCGCAACTGCAGCGATAGGCAATATGTACGTGTTTAGCTCAGGCGTTACATTTGAAGACGATGCACCGAACAAGCCTGCCAATGCACCGCCTGCGCCGACTTATACTTTTTATGTTGCCGAAACCGAAAGTTCCCTGCTGCAACAAAAAGCCGCATTTCGCAGCACGCTGACCCGCTACTTGGGTGGTTTTGGGTTATTGCTGTTGTTTGTGCAAGGGTTTTTATTGCGCATGAGCCTTAACCCGTTGCGCCACGTCGCGAAAGAATTAGCCGAAGTAGAGCGTGGCACTACGGAGGAATTAATTGGTCCATATCCGTCTGAACTTGCGGGTTTAACTAGCAGCCTAAATCGTGTGATTGGTGCCGAGCGCGACAACCTAAAACGCTACCGCAACACTCTCGGCGATTTGGCACATAGCCTAAAAACGCCGCTGGCGGTGATGCGTGGTTTGTTGGACAGCGAACCAGAAAAGCCCCAGTTGATTGCCGGCACGGAAGAGCAAATTCGGCGAATGAATGAAATTGTGGCCTACCAGTTAGCTCGCGCTGCCTCCAGCGGGCACAAAACCTTCGCAGCACCGATGGCGATCGATAAAAACGCCGAAGAAATCGTGCAGAGTTTGGAAAAAGTCTACGCCGTGAAAGGTGTGCTTTGCGAGTTCGAGCTGGACGAAGCCGCACGTTTCCACGGCGAATTGGGCGATGTAATGGAGGTGTTGGGCAACCTTTTGGACAACGGCTTCAAATGGGCAAAGTCGCGCGTGGTGTTGACTACGCGCCAAATCGGCAACGCCAAATCCCGCCGTATGGGCTTAGAAATTTGCGTCGAGGATGATGGCCCGGGTATTCCCGAAGCGAAAATGGACGATATGCTCAAACGCGGCGTGCGCGGCGACGAGCGCGTGCACGGCCACGGCATCGGGCTTTCCACAGTTAGCAATGTGATGGAAAGCTACCAGGGCCAGCTCAATATTGATCGCTCGCCCGAGTTAGGTGGCGCGAGATTTAGTGCGGTGTTTCCGCCGCTTTAATTTGAAATTTCATAGTGCCTAGCTCGAACTATCACCTTTGGTGGCACGGCATTATCTTCAAACGCCTGATAAATTGGCTGTAACTCCCGCCAAAACTCGATAAATGCGTGGTTTGAATTTGCCGCCATCGCCTGCTCGGTAAGCCGAAACGGAAATGCGTGTACCGCAATACTGCTTTGCCCGGCGCTAAATGCGCGCGCCATCAGCGTGTAGATTTCTTCAATTTTGGCATCGGTCATCGCATAGCAGCCGATCGAAACGCAGTTGCCGTGCACCATCAGCGCCGAACCGGTATAGCCGTGCGCTTGGTCGTAGGCGTTTGGGTAGCCTAAGTTAAAGCTCAAATGAAAGCGGCTGGCCGGGTTCATTTGCTTGTGTTGAACTTGATAGACGCCTTCTGGCGCTTGACCGTCGCCCTCCCGCGTCTTCGGCCCGAGTGCGCCAGAGAATGCGCAAATTGGGTAGCTGCGAAACAGCTGATAGCCTGTAGCGCCTTTAAGCCATAGTTCTAACACCGCTTCTTGCTTAAAAATGCGAATAAAAACCGGCGTGCCGACCTGCAACCTAAGTATTTTGGTTTCTGCTACCAATGCTGGGAGTACGCGAGTAGCAGCATCGTCGGCGCGTGCCGCGTGGCTGGACGCAGTCGTCATCATCATGATAATTGAACCTAATAACAGCGGGTAAAAGTGCCGCACCACTTGAAGCTCCTGAAACAAGGCCTATATTTAGGCCCAAGCCTAGCAGATCAGCTATGCTCAGCCGCCCGCAAAACTAGGTACTTGGCAGCTCTTTTGACAAGTCTCGCCGAGCAGGCGACACGGCAAACAAGATCCAAGCCCTATTTAACCTAAAAACAGCAGTTGACCGCTAACTAACTCCGATAGAGCTATGAATACATTGAAGAATTTAGGTATTTCGAAGTTCACCTTGTGGGTGAAAGTCGCTACGAACAAAATTGCACATTTTTTTGACGCCCCAGCATCGTTGTTTCGTCCTTGCAGGCAATGAGCATGCGGCGTCCTCACGCCTTGCTGGAACGCCAAAAAAATGCACTCTTTTGTC
>JAYVAQ010000468.1:0-18616 GCA_043750875.1 Rhodanobacteraceae bacterium | reverse complement strand
CTGAAACGCGGTTTGCTCAAGCAAAACATGCACATCAGCTAAGTTGACTGACGGCACGAAGCGGCTCGCGTACTATCGCTACTTCCTGATCTTTTGTATCGACGAAATGTCCCCCATCACTGCGAATTTACTAAAGCAATTGCGTTTTCCCGCCATCGCTGCGCCGATGTTTATTTTGAGCCAACCAGAACTTGTTATTGCGCAGTGCAAAGCCGGCATTGTGGGTTCGTTTCCGGCATTGAATGCGCGGCCGCAGGCACTGCTCGATGAGTGGCTGCACCAAATCCGCGAAGCGCTCGATACGCATAACTTGGCGTACCCGGATCGCCCGGCAGCGCCGTTCGCGGTCAATCAGATCGTGCATAAAAGTAATGACCGGCTAGAGCAAGATCTAGCGCTTTGCGTGAAGCACAAAGTGCCAATCGTGATCACCTCCTTAGGTGCGCGCACTGATTTAAATCAGGCGGTGCATAGTTACGGCGGCATTGTTTTTCACGATGTCATCAATCAAATGTTTGCCCATAAAGCTGTAGAAAAAGGTGCCGATGGCTTGATTTTGGTGGCTACCGGTGCAGGCGGCCATGCTGGTACGCAAAGCCCATTTGCCTTGGTGCAGGAAACGCGCGCGTGGTTTGACGGCCCGATTGCGCTTTCCGGTGCAATCGCCACCGGCCAAGCGGTGTTAGCGGCGCGGGCGATGGGTGCGGATTTTGGCTATATCGGCTCGGCGTTTATTGCGACTACCGAAGCACACGCCGCTGATGCGTATAAGCAAGCAGTGGTGAACGGGCACGCGTCTGACATTGTCTACACCAATTTGTTTACTGGCGTGCATGGCAATTATTTAAAAGGCTCGATTGCCTCGGCGGGGCTTGATCCAGAACATTTGCCGGAAGCCGACCCAAGTAAGATGGATTTTGGCACCTCCGGTGGCGCGGCAAAGGCCTGGAAAGATATTTGGGGCTGCGGCCAAGGCATTGGTTTGATTGAAAAAGTGCAGCCTGCGGGCGATTTGATCGATCAACTGGCCGCGCAATATGCCGCCGCGAAGGCGAGCTTGAGCTGATGCAAATGCGCGGAGCAAACTTTGAACTGCACTTGGCCACTCGCTCATGAGTGCATCGAATCCAAATAGGTGGTTACTGGATACACTGGCAAAATCGCAAGTACCACTGACCGAAAAGCGCAGCGTGCTGGCGAGCTGGGGCTTTGGCTATCGTCTAGGTGAAATCGGCCAATTTCAGTGCGATCTGCCAAGTTTGTATCCGCATTCGGAAATTTGGCAGTCCAGCGGCCAGTTAAAATGCGGGCAATTGGGCGCCGCTGCATTTGCTGGGGACGACGAATTTATGCTGGCCGAAATGCTGCTGCATGAAGAAGAGGGCGGTGGCCTGATTCGTACCAGTAGTGACGCGTACCGGCGGATGATGGATTACACACTGGCCAGCGGCTATCCAAACCTGCTGCGTACCTGGACCTATTTTTCTGCTATAAATGCGGGTGATGGCGAAGCCGAGCGCTACAAGCAATTTTGCGTGGGCCGAGCCCGCGCATCCAGTGCAAATGAACTGCTACGCCAAAGCGACCCGGCCGCAAGCGTGATTGGGCGAGTCGGTTCCGCCTCGCCTTGGTTGCATATGATTTGGCTCGCGGGCAAGAACCCGGGCAAGCCGATCGACAATCCTAGGCAACAGCCGCCGCGCCTGTACAGCGCAGAATACGGGCAAGAGCCACCACGGTTTTCACGCGGCATGTTGGTGAGCAGCACGCGCGGCCACGCAATATTGATTTCCGGTACCGCAAGTATCGTCGGTGAAGCGTCACAACACCCTAAGGATTTGGTGGCGCAGTTTGCCGAGTCCGCGCGCAACTTAGAGGTCGTGCTTGCGCAAGCAGCGTATCAGCTTGGCGTGCAAGCCAGTTTTGGCTCGCGTACGGTGCTGCGTGCCTACGTGCGCGAAGAAGAGCGGCAATTTGAAGTTGCAGCGCTTATGCAGCAACGTTTTCCCAATTCTAGCTATTGCGTATTGGCCGGTGAAGTCTGCAGATCTGAACTTTTGGTGGAGTTAGAAGCGGTGCACCACTTTTAGAACGCACCGCAAGTTTGCTGGAAGTTTAGCGCCACCATTGAGTCGGTAATTCAACGCCGAGGGCGCTGAATCGCAGAAAATATAGCCCGGCATAGACTTTAGGATCAACGGCAAATCCGGCCGCGACTTTGTCTGCAACAAATTTCGCAGCTTTTGCAAACGGGATTTCGTGAACGGTAATGTTTTCGCCCGGCACACCACCGCCTGGGCCAGTGCGTTTGAGTTTGCTGGCGCGGAAAAAATGCATGAATTCAGTGCTCATGCCCGCAGACGATGGCCCGCCATGCACGTATTCCACCGTTTCGGGTAGCCAACCGGTTTCCTCTTCTAATTCCCGCGCGGCAGTAATTGCGGCGTGTTCGTTTGCGATTTCAGGATTATCGCCGATTAAACCGGCTGGAAATTCTAAAGTCTGACTTTGAATCGGCACGCGAAATTGCTCGACGAAAAGCACGTTGTTTTCTGGCGTTACTGCGATGATCACCGCAGCACCACCGGGATTAGTACGCGCGACGTATTCCCATTTGCCGCGTTTTTCCAAGCGCAGCCATCGGCCCTCGAAGATGGTGCTGGTGCTTTCAGTCATTAGTTTGCCTCTACAACGTTTTCCTGGGTATCCAGTTTAAGTCAGTATAGATGTGAACTAAAGGCGGCCATAGTACAGGGTCTGGGTTGAATATCCTCTGGCCTTCGGTCAAGGTTTGGCCCTTAATAGTGGCTAGCCAGTGGTGGAACTTTACCGATTCCAATGGGTCTAGCGGGCACAAGTTTCTGTTGATTCGTTTTGCCTACGGCAAAACTATTTGTTTGACGCAATCACCATCCAAAATTCCAAGTAGGGCAAGATCATAATGACAACAAATTTTCGCGACGGTTTGCTGCAATTCAGCGGCCTCTTATTTGCAAGCCTTTGGCTAAACAGCGCGAATGCGCAGCCCGCGCCGGTACCAAGTGCAGCCCCAGCCGTTGATAAAGCGCCTTTTCTTACACCTTCCTCAAATGCGAAGCCGGCGCCTGTGCTTAGTGCCGATGAGCTAGCGCTGGCTGCAATTAGCGACGTCAATATTTTATTAGCAAAACTCGAAGAGTATAAAACCAAGAAAGATCTTAAACGCCAAGCCTACACCTACAAACGGCTTTCCGAATTGCGGCCCTATGCAGGTGGAATTTTATGGGAGCTTGCGCGTTCATACGCGATGATCAATGAACGCACCGGGGCGTTTGACACCATGCTGCGCCTGCAACAGCAAGGCTTTAACTTTGATCCTACCGGGGATGTTGCTTTCGACAATATAAAAGAGTCCAAAGTCTTCAAATACGTAGTCGAAGGCTTGCAAAACAACGCGAAGCCTTTTGGCGAGGGAAAAGTGGCTTTCACCATACAAAACGATGCAGCGCAAATTGAAAGCTTGGTATTCGATCCAACCCGCAACCGTTTTTTCGCAGCAAGTGCGGCGACCGGCGAAATTTTTAGCGTCGACTTAGCAGGAAAAACCAAACCGTTTATTAGCGCAGGTAAAGAAAACGGATTGTTTGGGGTTTACAGCATGGCGGTGGATGCGACGCGTGATTTGCTTTATGTCGGCACGACGTCATTGCCGAGCTTCAAAGATTTTGATCCCAATACATTTGGCCGGGGTGGAATCGCGCAGTTTGAATTGAGCACGGGTAAATTGCGTGCGAAATATGCGCTGCCTTTTGATGAAAAAGCACACGTAATTTCCGCAATGACGGTGGCACCGAACGGCGATGTTTATGCGGTGGACGTAGCGACCAACACGGTCTACCAATTGCGTGCTGGTAAGCTCATGCCACTGTTTAGTTCGCCAGAATTTATTAGTTTGCGCGGTATCGCCGTCACCGACGATCACAAATTTTTATATCTCAGCGACTATGAAAGCGGGCTTTTTATCGCCAGCCTCGAGCGCAATCAAATTCGTCTTTTATCGGCGAAAAATCAAAACTTAGGCGGCATTGACGGCCTTTATGCATACAAAAACCAAATCATTGCGCTGCAAAATGGCACTTCGCCGACCCGCGTGTTGCGGGTACTGCTGGGTGCAAACGGTATCGAGCAAGTGCAGCCGTTAGAAGCGAACAAAACCGCAATGTCGGTGCCAAGTTTTGGCGCAATAAAGGGCAATCAGATCTATTTTATAGCCAACAGCCAGCGCGATCTCTATGACGTAAATGGAAAAATATTGCCGGGTGAGAAGCCAGAGCGACGCCAAATTTACGCAGTGGACGCAGACTTCGGTGTGCAAACTCAGCCCGCTGGGGTCGGCCCATTACTTCCTAGTCCGGTAGCCACTCCCCCTGCGGCAGGCTTGCCAGCACCGAAATAGTTAAGCCTGAGCCACATCTTGGCGTCGCATGACCTTCGATGCAGGCTATTTCCCCGGGGTGTTTGCTAATCTTCGGGGATGAATAGTGAAAAATCCGAATCTTTAGGCGACGCCGCTGCTGGTAATAACCAACCAGAGCGCGTCCTGAATAAATTAGCAAAATCAGACGAACCGGCAGCACGGATCGAGCCGACTTTTGGCGAGATATCTGAGCTTCCTGCAAATGACAGCCACGGACGAGTGGTCGAGCGTTTTAAACAGGCCAAACTTGCACTCGACGTGGCACCTGCGGAACGACCGGTGGTGGCATGGCAAAACAAGCCGCCGCAACGCTCGTGGGTATTTAATCTACTCAAGCGCTGGGCCAAGCCATTTTTGAAGATTCAACGGGTGCCGGAGAAATTAGACGCGGCACCGTTTGATATTGAAAAGCCGGTGTTGTACGTGTTGGAGTACGCAGGCCTGTCGAATTTGCTTATTTTAGACATCGCCTGCGACGAAGCAGGTTGGCCCTCGCCAATGCAGCTATTGCCGCTCAAGCACAAAGAGCGTGGCTATTTTGCGTTAACAAAAAGGCGCGGCGGCTGGTTTACAAAAG
Source organism: Rhodanobacteraceae bacterium (assembly GCA_043750875.1). Taxonomy (GTDB): domain Bacteria; phylum Pseudomonadota; class Gammaproteobacteria; order Xanthomonadales; family SZUA-5; genus JANNYA01. The sequence goes on along the minus strand of JAYVAQ010000468.1, from coordinate 13,583 downwards.
CACGCGTGGGTGATCGTCAAGATCGGCTGGAACGATTATTGGCGGATTTGCAAAGCGAATTGGGGCAAACCGTGCAGCTGGTTCCCGTCAGTGTGTTTGTTGGGCGCGCACCGGATCGCACCACCGGTTGGTTCAAAGTTTTATTCGCAGATGACTGGGTCGTCGTTGGCCGTCTGCGGCGCTTGCTTGGGATGCTGTTCAACGGCCGCACAACCCTGGTGCAACTGGCAGAGCCGGTCGACCTTGCAGAAATGCGCGCGGAAAAGCTTGATTCAACTACCGCCGCCGAAGTCACAGCGCCTGCCGTTGGCCTGAAAGCCGATGCGCGTAAGTTAAGCCGCGTTTTAGGCGTGCATTTTCGCCGAATTCGGGCAGCAGTTGTAGGCCCTGATCTTTCGCACCGGCGTCTGTTGCTGGACGCTGTACTGTCCAGCCATACCGTGCAGGCGGCGATCAAATCGCATGTGTTGAAAGAACGCGTGAGCTTTGAAGTTGCGGAATCTCGCGCGAAAGCGTTTTTTTGGGAAACCGCGGCCGACTACGCACACCCGGTAGTGCGTAGCTTAAGTTTTATGCTGACCTGGTTTTGGACGCAGATTTATTCCGGCGTCAAAATCAATCACTTTGATACACTGCAAAAGGTTGCGCCTGGGCGTGAAGTGGTTTACGTGCCCTGTCACCGTAGCCACATGGATTATTTATTGTTGAGCTATTTACTGTATTCCAACGGTATTGTAGTTCCGCATATCGCGGCAGGCATCAATCTTAATCTGCCGGTAGTAGGCCCAATTTTACGGCGTGGTGGCGCATTTTTTATGCGCCGCAGCTTCAAGGCTAGCCCATTATATGCCGCTGTATTTAGCGCATACATGAGCGAATTAATTGTTCAGGGTTTTTCAATAGAATATTTTATTGAAGGCGGACGCAGCCGTTCTGGGCGCGCATCGCCAGCCAAAGCGGGCTTGCTGTCGATGACGGTACGCAGTTATTTGACCAATCCGCAGCGGCCGGTGGTATTTCAGCCGGTTTATATTGGTTATGAAAAGGTCATTGAAGGTAAAAGCTATTTGGGCGAGCTTTCTGGGCGGCCAAAAAGCAAAGAATCGATTTGGGGCTTGTTGAAAAGCTTTCGCTTATTGAAAGAAAAATATGGCGCTGTTGCCGTCAATTTTGGCGAACCCATAGAATTGAACGACATGCTTGCACGCCACGAACCAAACTGGCGTGCTGAGGGCTTTAACGCTGATTCGCGTCCGGCTTGGTATCCAGGCGTGATTGATGAGCTCTCAGATCAAGTGCTAATCAACATTAATCGTGCTGCCGATGTGAATCCAATTTCCTTGCTCGCAATCGCGCTGTTAGGTACGCCGAAACATGCGATGGGCGAGGCAGATTTAATTCGAACACTAGATTTAGCGCAGCGCTTGCTGATTGCGATTCCATATTCGGATCGGATAACGGTGACCGCAAAGTCGCCCGAAGAAATAATCGCCTACGGCGAGTCTATGAAGTGGATACGCCGGATTAAACACCCTTTGGGTGATGTGTTAATTAGCGACGGCGACGACGGCGTTCTTATTTCGTTTTATCGGAATAACATCCTGCACTTATTTTCAACAGTTAGCTGGGTTGCTTGCTGTTTTTTAAATATCCGCCGGTTATCACTTAATGGTGTGGTTAGTCTGGGTAAATTATTTTACCCGTTGATTAAAACAGAGCTGTTCCTGCCTTGGACCAGCGAAGAATTTGGTACGCAAATTGAAGCGACGGTGCGATTTCTCGTCGACAATAAAGTGTTGAATGAAGATTTGGCGACGATGAGCGTTTGTAGGCCGATTGAAGGGTCTGAAGCGCAATTTAGCTTGATGGTGTTGGCGAAAGGGTTGTTACAGACCTTTCAGCGTTACTATATTGTAATCTCGGTGCTCAATAAGCACGGCCCAAAGCAGTTGAGTGCGGCGGAGCTGGAAAAATTATCCAGCTTAACCGCGCAGCGCATCGCGCTTTTACAAGAAACCTCTGGGCCTGAGTTTTTTGATCCGAATCTGATCAAAAACTGCGTGCTAATGATGAAAGAGACGGGCGTTATTTGGCCAGACGAGAAAAGCAAACTGGATTTTGGCGATCAGCTGAAGCGCTTGGGCGACGATTCCAAAGTGATTCTGAGCCGCGAATTACGTGCTGGCATCATTAAGGGCACGCCAGATGCTGTTGAAGTAAAGGTCTAACTTTGGGGTTTCCCGGGGCGTTGCCCGGGCTGGCTGGTACGCGCCGTTCGAGCTTTTGCATTTGCCGGGCTTAAGTTAAGCCAGCACAGCACCCAGCACTCTTTTGCCCTTCGCACCCGTTACTTCCGGGCAATTGCCAGGGCGATTTTCCAATGTCTCGCGCGCTAACCATGCAAACGCTGCAGCTTCAACGAAATCAGGGTCAATGCCGAACTCAGCCGTGGAACGGATGGCTACTCCACAGTGATGCGCCAACCGTGCCAGCAGCGGCGAACTATGCACTCCGCCGCCGCAAACTAAGATTTGCTGCACCGCAAATGGCTTTAATGCGTCGCGAATCGAGATTGCGGTAAGTTCCAATAGCGTGGCTTGCACATCTGGCGCACTCACGCGGTCAAAACTTACCCCTGCACGAGTCCGCACCCAGCCGAGATTGAAGTATTCACGCCCGGTGCTTTTAGGTGGCGCGGCCGCGAAATATGGATCATCAGTCAAACACGATAGCAATGCATAATCGACCTGACCGCTTGCGGCAATTTGGCCACCCGCATCGTGACTTAATCCGAAAGCAGCCAGCGCGTGCGCATCGGCTAAACAATTGGCGGGGCCAGTGTCGAATCCAAGCACACGTTCGCCCAGGACGGTTACGTTGGCAATGCCACCCAGATTTAATACAACGCTACCGGCTGGAAATATAGCGGAGTGAAACGCGGGAACCAACGGCGCACCTTGACCACCAGCAGCAACATCGCGCCTACGAAAATCCGCGACAACCCGAATTCCGGTGCGTTCGGTGATCACGTGCGGGCAGCCCAGCTGAAGCGTGAACGGGTGCGCTACATTTGGGCGGTGCCGTACCGTTTGGCCGTGACTACCGAGCGCAGAAATTTGCTCGGCAGAAACATTGGCGTCCATTAAAAGCTGCAGTGCGGCGGCAGCGAATGCCTCGCCGAGCCCGACGTCCAACTGACCCAATTGGTCTAGATTGACGAACTCCTGACCTTGTCCAAGCGCCAGCACTAATTCGCGCCATTGGCGCGGAAAGGTAAATGTCTTCGCGTGGTGCACGCGCAGCGGCTCAAAACTCACCAATGCGACGTCGATACCGTCGCAACTCGTGCCCGAAATCAGGCCTAGATACAAATTAGGTTTAGCCGTTATACCGGGGGAAAACGGCGTTCCTATGAATTCGTTTGCCGATGCCCCAATCAACGCCCGACAGACGCGCCGCGATTCAGTGCCAGCGCCTGCTGCAATTGACTAAGCTGCGCCAACAACGGTGCGGTACCTGCTTTAAAACGCGCCATTTCACTGCCACTTAACGGATCGGACACTGGCAAATCTACGCTGAGCGGATCTTTGTGCGCGCCACTAATGCGAAATTCATAGTGCAAATGCGGCCCAGTCGCAAGGCCAGTCATACCGACATAGCCAATGACTTCATTTTGCGCAACGCGATCGCCCCGACTTAAACCTTTCGCGAAGCGCGATTGGTGCCCGTAAAGTGTTTCGATGCCGCCTTTGTGCTGCAAAATCACGACGTTGCCATAGCCGTTTTGCACGCCTATAAATTTCACCACCGCGTTGCCAGTCGCCATAATCGGCGTGCCCGTCGGTGCGGCATAGTCCACCCCCATATGGCGCATCATGCGGCCCATAATTGGGTGTTTGCGATTCGGGGAAAACTTCGAGGTGATACGGGTGAACTCAACTGGGGTTCTGATAAACGCTTTTTTGCGGCTGCGGCCATCCGCACTTAAATAGTCTGGGCGTCCAGCGTCATCGACAAAACGATAAACCTCATAGCGTTTGCCTTGATTGATGAAGGTTGCTGCGATGATTTCACCATCACGTAATTTTTCACCGTCCCGGTAAATTTGCTCATAGACCAGTGCGAAACTGTCGCCAGGTTGCAAATCTTGTGCAAAATCAATGTCGTAATTGAAAATTCCGGCCAGACGCACGATCAAAGCATCGCTCATATCCGCGTTCATTGCCGAGCCAAACAAGGAATGTTCAATGCTGGCGCTGGCGTAACTAACGCGGCGCTCCATTTGACGTTCGATCAATCGCTGGGAAATTTCATCCCCATCGAGCGTCAATAGCACGCGATGCGCTTCGTCACCGTCAAATTGCAGGCCAGTAAGCTTATCCGCCTCCATACGAAACGCGATCTGCTCGCCTGGAAACACCCGCGCCAATTCTTGTGTTTGCTCGCTGAAATTAACGATGCGATGCACATCGCCTTGGCCCAAATTTAAGCGCCCAAACATATCACCGACGGTTTCATTGCGCCGCACCGTCTCCACGCGCCATTGGTCATCATTGACGCCAGCAACATACAAATCTGAAGCTAAGTTCGGCACCGCAGTTGCGGCTTCACGTGATAGCGTTTCCGAAATTGGTGGCAGCGCTAGATTTAAGCTCAAAGTGCGCACTTCTGGATTGACTAAAATGCTGGCAGAAAGCGGCAATACGACCGCCGCAGCCGCGAATGCAACGCTACCTAACACCAGCGAACGCGGAGTTTTAGCAACGCGTTGGCAAATCGTTTGCAAGCTCGCTGCGAAATGTTCGAAACCATGGCCGACGGCGCGGGTCAGGCGCTTGAGCAACGGCGCATGTGTCGGGCGCTCTTGCCAATGGCGTTCTTGACTGAAGTCAGCGTGCGCGCGTCGTACCGCTTGGCGCCGGTTTGGCCGTTGATGATGCTCTGAACTAGGTTGATAGATCATGCAGGAACCTCAGGTGTCAGGCCAAAACGAGGCCTAAGATAGCGGTACGTGCACGATTCGTCAAAAATTAAGAAGAAGTTAAGGCGAATTCCTGGCGACCGTCTGCTATCGCACTGACTAAATCTGCTAAATCAGCCGCAATACCGCCTTGATTCCGTGCGGCACACGCGGCTCAAGTTCTACGCTCCAACCATAAAGTGCACAAAGGCGCCGCACGATTGACAACCCAAGCCCGGCGCCACTGCCGCCGCCGGTACTGCCGCGAAAATGCCGATCAAAAACTTGTTCGCGTTCGGATTCGGGAATGCCGGGGCCGGTGTCTTCGACGGTCACGCGATCCGCGTGCACAATAATGCGCACCGAGCCTTCGCGAGTGTATTTGAATGCGTTGCCAACCAAATTGCCAAGCACCACCGCCAGCACGGATTCGGGAGCTGCGACATCGAGCTTCTGCGTTGCGTCTAGCTCCACTTGTACCGGGCGGCCGATTAAGTGGTAGCGGTTATTATCAACGACGGTGCCGATCATGGCGCTCAGATCTGTATATTCACCATCGTTCGGCGCTTGTTTTTCACCGCGTGAAAGATGCAGCAACGCGGTGATCAATTCGGTTGATTGCTTCGATGCGCGGTCGATCCGGGCAAGCCGCTCGCGCACTTTATCGGCCAAATTTGGCATGCTCAGCATCAGTTCGGTCGTGCTTTGAATGATCGCAAGCGGCGTGCGCAGCTCATGGCTAACATCAGAGTTAAATTCCCGATCACGCTCAACCAGCTCGGTAAGCTTGTGCGCGTAATCGTCTAGCGCATGTGCAAGCTGCCCGACTTCGTCATCAGCGAAGTGTGGCGCCAGCGCTTCGACTTTGCCTTTGCGACTTAATCTAGTAAGGCGGCGCAGCAAATCGGCCACGGGCGACATCACCCGGCTAGAGGCATAAAAACCTAGCAAGAGTGCCAAGCCTGAAAAGGCAATGACGGCGAAGACGATGGAGTAAGTGACGACGCGGCGGGTGCGTTCTTCCGCGGTAATGTCGTAACGAACAAAAAACCACAGTGGCTTGCGGTACAAAATCGCCAATTTGTAGGCGATGCGAGTGCCGCCACCTGTTTCTTTTTCACCATTGTCTTCAATGACGCGATGCACGCCCGGTTTTAAGCCTTTCCAGGCTTCTGGCAAGATGTCGTATTTATTGTCGCTAACCACGCGCGCGCGAATGACCGAGTACTCAAAGCCGGTGCTCGGATCCAATTTATATTGGTCGGCAAAGCTAACGACTTCGGTCTGAATGCGCCGATCGATCATGCGATCTTCTAGGTTTTCCCGCAAAAATAGCGCAAAAACAGCGAACAACACGCTGAGTAGCGTGCCGATCGCTAAAACCGACCAGATTATTCGAGTGCGTAAGCGCTTGCGGTGTCGCTTATGCGGAAGCGACGGGGTCAACGAGTCGGTAGCCAATGCCATGCCGGGTTTGTAAGTATTGGCTATTAAACGGCTTGTCAATCGCCGCGCGCAAGCTGTGAATATGAACGCGCAAACTATCGCTATCGGGTAATTCTTCGCCCCAAACGCGGCGCTCCAGCTCTTGGCGCGTGACCACGGACGGTGATGCCTCCATCAAACATTGCAGCAGTTTAAGCGCGATCGGATTGAGCGTTATTTGCTGCTCTTGGCGGGTAACGACGAGTGTGTCTAAATTAAAACTCAGCTCAGATACGTCCAAAATCCTGGCCACGGGAGGTTTTGAGCGCCGCACCAACACTAAAAGCCGCGCTTCCAATTCTTGCAGCGCAAACGGTTTGACCATGTAGTCATCGGTGCCAGTCGCAAATCCTGCCAGTTTTTGTTGCAGTGAATCGCGTGCGGTCAGCATCAAAACGGGCGTCGGCTTACGCGCTTCCGTGCGCAGTTTTTTGCATACATCTAGCCCGTCCATAACTGGCAACATCAAATCCAACACGATGACGTCGAACTCATTTTCCGCCGCCATCGTGTAGCCGCTACCGCCATCTCGGGCAAAATCGACCACATGGCCGCGATCTTCTAAATAATCGCCGATGTTGGCGGCGATATCGGGGTTGTCTTCGATGACGAGGACGCGCATAGACATGAAATGCTCCTTAAACAGATTTAATGAAATTAACAAACTTAACGAATTTAACAAGTGCGGCAAAGATAGTGCTTGGCTTGGTAAATTCCAGTTAAGGCGGCGCGCGGATGCTTCAAACGCGGGCTTTCATTCAGTTTCATTTTGCGGTGACAATCACGAATGAACTCCACGACCGATGCCACGTTCCAGCATTTGCCGATCATTCGTATCCGCGATGTCCCAAGATTTTGCCTAAGGCCGTTTATTGCGGCTGACGCTCCGCGCTTGGCAAAGTTGGCCGGCGTAACGTCCGTTGTGCGTTACACACTGGGCATTCCCTTGCCGTATAGCGTTGCGGCCGCAGCACATTGGATCGCCGGGCTGGATGCGCGTTTTGACGACGGCATCGAGCTGATTTACGCGCTCAGCTTGCGCGGGAATCTCGTGGGGTCAATTGGTTTGACCTTTGAGGCAGAACATCAGCGCGCGGAAATTGGCTATTGGCTGGGCGAGCCGTATCGTGGCCGAGGATTAATGCGCGCTGCAGTACGCGCGATTTGTGAGGATATTTTTATCACCCGCAACATCACGCGAATCTACGGATTTTGTTTTCCAGAAAATATCGCAAGCCATGCAGTGCTGCGCGGTACGGGTTTTCGTCGTGAAGGCAAATTGCGCGCGCACATCGTCAAAGATGGACGTGCAGAAGATGTAGTTGTTTTTGGGCGAACCGCGCCAAAATCAACGAAAATAGGAAGGAAAACCGCTAGCTCTGCGCCTTAGCGTCAGAAGCATCGGTTTTTCCGGTTCTTATCCACGCCGCCGCGATAATGCCGATTTCATAAAGCAAGCACATGGGTATCGCCATCATTAGCATGGAAACCGCATCCGGCGGTGTCATTACCGCAGCGACAACAAACGCGCCCACGATGACATAGCTGCGCGCTTCGCGAAGTTGTGGAATGGTGACCCAGCCCAACGCGACCAAAATCACTACCGCAACGGGCACCTCGAAAGCGACGCCAAAGGCAATAAACGTCACGATGACAAAATCTAGATATTTGCCAATATCGGTCATCACCGCGACGCCCTCGGGCGCTACCGCGTTGGTAAATTTGAAAACCGCAGGCAGCACCAGAAAGTAGGCAAACGCGCAACCAATATAAAAAAGTGCCGTAGCAGACACTAAAAGTGGTACGGCCAAGCGCTTTTCTTTGTGATAAAGCCCGGGTGCTACAAACGCCCAAAGCTGGTACAGCACCCAAGGTGCGGCCATGACTAGCGCTGACATCAACGCCAGTTTGAGCGGCGTAAGAAACGGCGAAATGGGATCGGTGGCAATCATTTGACCGCCAACGGGCAACATTTTGAGTACTGGCAGCGCCAGCCAGCCATAGAGCTTATTGGCGATCGGCAATAACAAGACTAAGCAAAACAGCACCCCAACAATGGCGCGCAACAGACGCGTGCGCAGTTCCAACAAATGCGCGATCAAAGGTTGCTCGGTATCGGTGCTCATAGCGCCTAGCGCGGCGCGTCGGTTTGGGCAGCAGCGTCGCTGATTTTTGACAGCGCGGGTGCCGGTAGCAAATCAGTCGATGCCGCTACGCTGTCCAGCGCACTATTTGTTTCAGCCGAGGTTGAAAAATCGGTAAACGCATCTTTAGCGGACTGCACAGCCGCGCCCACGTCCTGCTCAAGCGCCGCTTTCGCCTCGCTAAACGGCTGCTGCAGCTCGTTTGCAAAGGCTGCCGGTGCCGCAGCGAGTTGTGCAAACTGCTTTTTAAGCTCGTCCGCCTCCAATTCACGCTCGACTTCCAACTTAAGGCTTTCAAAACTGCGCCTCGCTTTTCGCAAAAACGTGCCGGCCATGCGCGCCGCTTTCGGCAAGCGCTCGGGGCCCAATACGATCAGCGCGATGACCGCAATGACTGCAATTTCACTAAAGCCGACTTCAAACATCTTCGACTACGCTTTGTGCTCGTCTTTTACGCTGTTTGTACCGGCGTTGGCAGGCGGATCTGCTTCCAACTTTGCCTGGGGCTGATCGCCAGACATGCCGTCTTTAAAGCCTTTCACCGCAGCGCCTAGATCTTTACCGGCATTACTTAGCTTCTTAGTGCCAAAAACTAACACGACGACTACAAGTAAAATTATTAAGTGCCAAATGCTCAATCCCATCATGGCGATTTCTCCGATAGAAAATTCGAAAGCGAATTGTTGAGCGCAAGACTCACGTCGCCACAAAGTAAACCATAACGCAAACAATGTGCGTGCGTTGACAATGAACGGTTGCGATTTTGTCGCAAGTTTGTTGCAAATTTGCAATTTTTAGCTGCAAACACCAACAAAATTTACGACCACACGTATTGCCGAATTAGTCGACGTCTTTACCCAGATCATCGTCTACAACTTGCGTTGCAGCCCATTCCATCGCCTCGCGCTCAGCACGTTCGCGCTCGAATTTCTCGACAGTCGCCAACAATTCGTCGGTCACTTTATTTGCAGCAATTTCGCGCAGCGCCAACACGGTTGGCTTGTCGTCGGCAGGAGGAAGCATAGGGTCAGCGCCTTTTGCCAATTGACGCGAACGCTTGCTGGCCATCAGTACCAGGTCAAAGCGATTTGGAATAACGAATAAGCAGTCTTCGACGGTAATGCGTGCCATGGAACGGCCCCGATTTGCGATTGAGGGCGCGGAGTGTAGCGTTTAAGCAGCCCGCCATTCCAGTTTTTCGCTGAACGTCAGCAATTACAACAATTGCGTGGCGGCCTGATACGTGCCGATTGCTACTCAGCTGTCACCAGCGTTCACAAAACTAGCATCACAGTCGGGTTTCAGTCCATTCGCCCGCACCAGCCACCAAATCCGGCGATTTGCCTGCCCTAAATTCAAACTGCGCTCGCGAATTACACATGGGCCCAAAGCCTCGTCCAAGATAAACAACGCACGCGCATCGGGTAGTTCACGTAGCCACTTAAAGGCCGCGATACGTTGGCTGGCGTGCGGCGCCAAAAAGCCAAAATCAGTCTTTGGCCCCGCCAACTGCAGATAGTTTTGCTCTTTCCAAGCTACCAGCCCAATCGTTACTGTAGGCCCTGCGGCAACACGCGCGCGCTGCATAACCGCACGCGCACTTGCGGTAGCGTCAAATAGTGGGTATCCAGCAAAACCGAACACCAATGTCCAAACTAGCGTAAGTACGCCACAGCACGCGGCGAAACCACCACGCTTGCGGCGCCAAATGAAGGCTAGAACATTGCTTAACAGACCAAGTGCACCAACACTGGCAAATAACAGCCAAATGGCGTCGTTTGCGCCGATCAGCTCATAGTTGGCTTCAAAGTTGCGTTCAAACTTAGGCTCAGAAATCAGCGCGGCTATGCCGCCACCCATAAGTACTATTGAAAGCAACGCAGCAAAGCTGTAACACAGCACGTGAAAGCCCGTTTTGCGCATTGCTAAAATCAAAGCAGGCCCGCTAACTACGGCCAGCATCGGTAGTGCGGGCAAAATATACATATCGCGTTTGCCTTTGGAAAGGCTGAAAAAAAGCAATACGCACAACACCCAGCCCAGCAGGAGCACATAACGCGCATCGGCCGTTCGTTTGCTAGCAGTGACCTCGGTGTGGCTCACCCCTCGCAAACGTCGCCACCACCCGCGCAGTGCCCACGGCAAAACAAAAACCAACGGCATCCAGGTCGTGAGCATTACTTGCGGGAAATACAGTGGCCCCTGTTGGTGGTGCCAAGCTGCGGCAAAACGTTGTGCGGTTTGTTTGAACAATATATTTTGTAAATACGCTAAGCGTTCGGGACTTGGGGCAACATAGACTTGGCCCAATACTGGCCCCAACCATAGAGCGATTGGCAGTAAAAAGCCGCCCGCAACCAGCAAAACAGATTGCCATGCAGGACTTGATTCCGTACGGGGTACAATATGTTTTGCGCGCAATCGCTTGGCAAGAAAATACGGCATAAAAGTCAGTAGTGCGATGACACCTACGCCCTTGGTGATTACGCCCACGCCCGCAAAAAAAGCGCCCGCAAACAGCCATCGGCGACCAGCACCAAACAATAGGTGCTGCAAAAGCGCATAAACACTCAAGGTGACAAAAAACACCAGCAACGGATCAATCTGAGCTTTTTTAAATTGATAAGTAAAATGCACACTCAATAGCAGCGCTAAGGTGCTTAAGCGCGCCGCGCGTGCGCCGAATAAGCGCAGGCTCAGATCAAATACCAGCAGTAGCGTCCCCATGCCGGCCAGCAACGACGGCAATAGAAATGCCGCATTCCAACTGCCGGTTACCCGAAAGAAGCCAGCTTGTAGCCACATGAGCATGGGTGGCTTATCCGGATAAATCTCAATACCACGATGCGGAAACCAGTAATCGCCGGAGGCAACCATCTGTTGCGCAACAAGTGCGAATCTCGGTTCGTCGGCAGGCCATGGGCCGCGCTGCAGGAAGCCGCTAAAAAGCACTACAAGCGCTAACAACAAAAGCCAGCGGGACGTGATGAATTCTTGTTTGAGTCTAGTAAATGTCATCCCGGCGTAGGCCGGGATCCATTGATTTTTCGCGAGATCAGTGTTCGGCGAAGAATTATTGCCCGATTCAAAATGGTTCCCGGCCTGCGCCGGGATGACGTTGTGCTGGTTTGGCGGCGTTTGTGCTGTAAAAGCACGACCAATCACTTCACCACGCGCAAATTCGCACGACCCTTGCGTTCCGGCTTTGCGGGTTCATCAGGCACAGGAACGTCGTCTTCCGGCGGCAAATCGCCCTCAACTTCGTCTTCTGCCCCAAACACGATGCCATGCTGAATATCTTCGCGGGAGTAAATTGCAAGGACTGATGCAAGCGGAAAACTTACTTCACGCTGTGCGCCGCCAAAGGACGCCTTGAGTGACACCATATCGTTGCCTAAATTTAGCCCGAACACCGCACGTGGCGCGATATTGAGCAGCACGCGATCATCCTTGACCGCGCTAGGCGGTACAAAAACGCCTTTCGCGGTGGCATCGACCAACAGATGCGGTGTCAGATCGTTATCGACGATCCATTCATACATCGCTCGCAGCAAATAAGGCTTCTTTGAGGTTGGGCCGCGTTTGTTCACTTCGCTATGATCTTCAATGGACGTCTTTCCAGAACTCGGTTTTCAGCAACCAAAGTAAAAACGTCAGGCCTGCTAGGTATAGCAAAACCCAAACGCCCATGCTTTCGCGCTGGATAATGGCTGGCTCGCCGACATATTCAATGAAGCTGGTTAGGTCTTGAATATCCGCATCATATTGTTGTGCGCTACGCGTGCCGGGTGTTTTCAGTGCTAACGACGCAGGACTACACGCAGCATCTGCGGCGTGTCCACCGCCTGCTGCCTCAGTTCCACCTGACTTTGCTTCAGGCACAACATGCTCTTGCAATCCCTGCAGCTCCCACAATGGGTTCGGCATAGATGCATTTGGGAAAGTCAGATTGTTCCAACCTACCGGCCGGCTTGGGTCGGGGTAAAAACCCTTGAGATAGTTATAGATCCAGTCAACGCCGCGCGCGCGTGCGGTTAGTGACAAATCCGGCGGCGGCGCACCAAACCACTCAGTACCACCGGGTGCTGCGCCACGCCCGCCTTTGGGCATATTGTTGGTGATGTAATCGCCAAACTTGGCTTCGGTATAGGCGAGATTCTGCATTACCTGCGCTTCAGTCAAATTCAAATCTTGTGCAAGGCGCGAGTAGCGCATGTACTGAAGCGAATGACACGAGGAACAGTAGTTGAAATACAGCTTCGCGCCACGTTGCAGCGTCGGCACGTCGGTAGGGCTTGTTTGCGCTTCGCCGAACGGCAAACAAGCCGCGCCGGCGGCGAATGCTTGTGTGCTCACCATACCCGTTGCAGCGATTACGCCGAACAGAATTTTAGACAGGGTTTGGGCGAACTTAGTCATGCATGGTCACTCGGTCGGGAACGGGCTTAACTTTGTCATAGGCACTAACAAAATAAAGCGCAGGGAAAAATCCAAAATAAATAGCCGTACAAATGCGAGCCACCCAGGTTTGCGCATCGCTACCCGCTTGCGAACCCAACCAACCCAAAATCACGAACACAAGCGCGAAAGTGAACAGCAATATTTTCGACCAAATACCGCGATAGCGAATGGATTTAACCGGCGAACGGTCAAGCCACGGTAGCGTAAACAAAATCATGGTGGCTGATCCCATCACGATCACGCCGCCGAGCTTGTCGGGTATTGCGCGCAACATGGCGTAGAACGGGGTGAAATACCACACCGGCTTGATATGTAATGGCGTGACAAGTGCATTCGCTTGAATGAAGTTGTCGTGTTCCAGGAACAAGCCGCCGAAAGTCGGGTTAAAAAAGATCACGCTGGCAAAAATGATCAAAAAGAAACCCGCGCCGAACATATCTTTCACCGTGTAATACGGGTGAAAAGGAATGCCATCTAGGGGTTTGCCAGCGGCGTCTTTATGCTTTTTAATTTCAACGCCATCAGGATTGTTT
>JAYVAQ010000467.1:0-4433 GCA_043750875.1 Rhodanobacteraceae bacterium | reverse complement strand
AACCCACGATGTAGCAGTGGAATTTCGTGACGATCAGGGGAAAGGTGCGAGCCGCCGCCTGCGTTTAACGGAAAATGTACCAGCAATCATTTACGGCGGCGGCGAAGCCCCGCGCGCATTGCAGCTGGATCAAAAAATCGCGTATCGCTATTCGCAACAAGAATGGTTTTACACCAACATTTTGGTGCTCAAAGCGGGTAAAGAAACCCAGCGCGCTTTGTTGCGTGACATTCAACGTCACCCATACAAGCAACAAATCATGCACTTGGATTTTCAACGCGTATCGGATACCGAAATCGTCAAGATTCGCGTGCCGTTGCACTTTATCAACCAAGAAAAAAGTCCGGCTGGCAAGATTGGCGGCGCGTTCATCATGCACGAGCTCAACCAAGTTGTTATTGCTTGCTTGCCTAAAGATTTGCCAGAGCACCTGGAAGTGGACTTGAGCGACTTGAACATTGGCGATGTGATTCACATCTCTGATATCAAGTTGCCAGAAGGCGTGACCATTCCTAGCTTGCGTTTGGGCAAATTGCACAATCTGCCAGTCGTTTTGGCAAAACCACCATTGGTGGAAGAAGTGGTTGCTGTTGTGGCGCCGACCAAAGGTGGTAAACCCGTTGGTAAGGCGGTCCCAGCAGCCGCACAAAAGCAAGACGGCAAGGCACCTGCAGCTAAAGCGGCACCTGCGAAGAAGAAGTAAATTCCAACGCCATTTCATTAGAGCAACTTCGTTGATTCGTTCCGTCCTCCTCAACGTAGCACCTGTACGTCTGTCGTCGTTGCTCACTCATCGCCTAGTTGCTCGTCTGAAATGGCGTCGGAATTCCGCCCCAAATGTTATGGTCTCTTACTGATGGCAAGCGGCATTAAACTCGTTCTGGGTCTGGGCAATCCGGGCCCGGAATACGCCAAAACCCGGCACAACGCCGGGTTTTGGTTTTTGGATGCGCTCAGCGAAAAGCTGGGCGCGCGTCTACTTTCTGAAAGTAAATTGCACGCGCAGGTGGCAAAGGCAGATTTTAATGGCCAGCGCGTTTTAATTGCCAAGCCAACGACTTTTATGAATCGCAGTGGCCTTGCAAGCCAAGCATTGCTCAGCTTTTATAAAATTGAAGCGCACGAGATGTTGGTCGTGCACGACGAGCTGGATCTCAATGCCGGCGTCGCGCGCCTGAAGTTTGACGGCGGCCACGGCGGTCAAAATGGTTTGCGCGATATCAGCGGCCAACTCGGAAATGGAAAATACCATCGTTTACGGCTGGGCATTGGTCATCCGGGCCATAAAGACCAAGTCACGCCCTGGGTGTTAGGTCGCCCAAGCGCCGAGCAAGAGCGCGCTATGCACGTGGCCATTGACGAAGCGCTGGATGTGTTCTCAATGTTGGTGGACGGCAAAATTGCGGATGCTATGAAGGTTTTGCATACGGCGAAGTAATTAGCACAGGCAGAAACTCAGCAATATCAATTACGAAGGAATTTTCGATGGATCGCCGTAAATTCTTAGCTGCTGCTGGAATCGCCGCTACGACGCCAGCACTCACCCAAAAAAGCGCAAATGTTGCAAGTGCTGAAACTAAAAAAGCGCTATTCAAGAAAATCGATTTCACGTCTGATGGACTTGGGCTTGATCCCCGCGAGTACGCGACTTTGCTGAGCGAAGTGTTGGCGCAAGACCTAGAGCCTGACAATTATTCACTTGGTGGGTCGGTCGCGAAATTAGAGCAACAATTTGCGCAACTACTTGGCAAAGAAGCCGCGATGTTTGTTCCCACCGGCACCCTGGCAAACCATCTCGCCATTAGAAAACTAGCGGGGGAAGATCGGCGAGTGCTAGTTCAGGCGGATAGCCATTTCTACAATGACAGCGGTGATTGCGCCCAGACTTTGAGCGCTTTGAACCTTATCCCGCTTGGTCAAGACACAAATCAGGGCAACACAATCACGTTGTCGGAAGTAAAACGCTGGGTTGAACGATCGGCAGGTGGCCGAGTTGCGACCAGGATAGGCGTAGTCTCGATCGAGAGCCCGGTTCGGCGTCAAGGGCATGCCATGGTTGAGTTTGGCGAAATGGAGCGAATCTGTAGTTATGCACGCGAACAAGGTATCCGACGGCACTTGGACGGCGCACGCCTATTTAACCTACCTTTGCATTCTGGCAAAAGCGTGCGTCAGTACGCCAGCCTGTTTGATACCGTTTACGTGTCACTTTGGAAGCACTTCAACGCCGCGTCTGGCGCGATCCTCGCTGGCGATGCTAGCTTCATTGACGGGTTATTTCATATGCGCCGAATGTTTGGCGGTGCCTTACCGCATGCGTGGCCGCAAATCGCCTTGGTCGCAAAATACGCCGAGGGTTATGAGCAGGAATACGCCAAATCGTGGCAGGCGGCGGATAAGTTGGTCGCTCTACTCAAATCGGATGGTCGTTTCAAAATAGGAAAAGTGCGCAACGGCACCAGTAAATTCTTTTTGGGTGTGTCTGCCATTGCGCCGGAACTACTGGCCGAACGAATACTAAAACGCGGCATCGTTTTGGCACCTGCGGCACCTGACGGAATGTTCGCCATGCAAGTGAACGCGACAATGTTACGCATGCCAGTTGAAGCGATGGCGCGAATTTTCATTGATGCGATTAAGGTTTAAGTCTAATTGGCCAAATCAACGTTGTTTATGTCTATCCGGGGTAAAATCTAAGTTCATATCGACTTAGAACGGCTATGGGAATTCCATGACCACTTGCTAGAATTTGTGTGGGTATGAGTCCGACTACCTTTTCCACATGGCGTCAAACCAACTCAATTTGGCGAACTGCGGTGCGCGTTTCCGGCACCGGCCATTTTTGTTCCGCGCGCATTCGCGCAATCCGCCGCTGCAGCTCGAACACAATCTGCGCATGCTTAGAGGTCGGGCAAAACACGCGTAGAGCCAGCATTGTGCCCAAGGCGTTCGACTCTAAAATCTCGATCGTTGGTTGGGGCTCTGCTAAAACGTGCTCAATGCTCGTCAGCTCCGCTCGAAATAATGCAATCGCCGCTTCCACGTCCACCGCATGCGCTAGCTGACAAGTTGCGTCGGCGCGACGCACGGGGTTATGGCTGTAATTGCTAATGTTTTCGGCAAAAACCTTGCTGTTACCGATGACTACCCGCACACCGTCGGCCGTGTCGATCTTGGTGCCAAACAGGCCAATTTCTTTGACTTCACCGCTGACGCCCGCAGTCATAACTGCATCGCCGACCTTAAACGGCCGCAATATCACCAAAAATATTCCCGCAGCAAAATTTGAAAGCAGTCCAGCCCAAGCGACGCCAATGGCGACACCCGCACCCGTAATTAGGGCGGCAAAACTGGACGTTTCCAGCCCAAGAAATCCTAACAGGCCCACCAGCAGCGCAATTTTTAGCGCCACCGATAAAAAAGTCTTGCTGTAGCGCACCACGGTGGCGTCGGTGTTGCGCAAATTTAAAGCGCGCTCGTTCAAGCCAATAATGGCTTTGATTGCGTAGCCCCCAATGAACCACACCGCCAATGCCAGCACCAACTTCAACGCAGCGGGTGCTACGTAATTGCTTAGCCCACTTAAAATTACGGTGTGCAGGGTTATCGGATCATCTACAACAGTCATGGTCTATACTTTGAGTTAAGACAGCGAATAGTGACGGAAAAGAGCGGTGTTGGAAATTCAGCGCGGAGACGTTGATGAACCATGCACTGCATTCGCGAAAATGACACAAATTCTTGAACGCCGCCTGCACACGGATATACGATTCATTTATCTCGCCCGTTGACCCTGCATTTTAGGTCGGCTAAACAGCTAGACTTGTTATTGTTCTGTGAAACCGCTTTTAGCATGGCATTTCGTATGATTAGCGTCGCGATCCGCCAAATGGCAGATATTTTGCGAAGCAGAAACGAACTTTCTTCAAAGCCTTACCCTTCTTTACTAAAGCCATCGCCCTTTGAGCACTGAGATTCCGACTTTTGTAGTACCTAACTACACGCTGCTAAGCCGACTAGGCGAAGGCGCGATGGCGGAGGTATGGCTTGCGGAACATAAACGCAACAAGCGTAAGGCTGCGATCAAAATTTTGAAGCGTTCCGTGCTCAGCAACTCCGACGCGGAAGCGTTGTTTCTGCGCGAAGGCGAGGTGCTGGCCGGGTTTGACCACCCCAATATCGTCAAAATTTATGATAACGACAAGATCGGCGATCTTGCGTACCTGGCGATGGAAGTGCTCGCCGGTGGTTCGCTGCTTGAACGCATGCAGCGCGGCCCTATTCAAGTGGGCGAAGCGCTGGGCTTAACCGCCCAAATTGCCAGCGCGCTGGATGCGGCGCACAAGCAGCAAATTATTCACCGGGATTTGAAGCCAGCCAACGTGATGCTGCGCGACGAAACCACGCCGGTATTGACCGATTTTGGCGCGGTG
>JAYVAQ010000466.1:0-11968 GCA_043750875.1 Rhodanobacteraceae bacterium | reverse complement strand
TCTCGGGCTAGCGGCCTGCCCGCGCCTTAGTTTTGCGCGCTTCTCCAAACTGCGGGAAGACAAAAACTGGGCCGAGGGCGGTGCGCGCATCGAGCAAATCGGGGCGTTTCCAACACCGACCCTGACCGGCGGCAATGGCGCTACGGTTCCCGCCGACGCTGAGCATACAGCCACCAAAATTTTGCGCCGTGAGGTTTATCTCAAAGGCGAAATGCTGCGGAAGTTAGTCGTTGTGCATAAGCAAAGTGCGGGCGAGTTTCCATATTTGCTTTACTGGACGGATTTTTCCGCAAAGCGCGCTGAGCCGTTAAAAGTATCTCTTGAAATCGCCAGCGATGCTGCGCGCGCTGAGCAATTGGCCGAGCGCATGTTGACGGAGAATTTGGCGAAGGGCTGGGTCAAAGTTTGAGTTAACGTTGCAACCAGCCATAGGCGGAAAAGTCGCGAAGCTGAAACGAAGTTTCTTCAAAAAGCGCTATTTGACCGCATTATTTTAAGTCGCGTGTAAACACGCTTTCCGCTGCTATTGTTACGCCCATGCAAATACTTAGCTGGCATCGCCGCAACTTAATAAAGTTCCACAGTTTCCCGCGCTTTTTGTGGACGCGTTTTTGGGACGACCAGTGCTTTGAAGCCGCCGGAGCCTTGGCCTACACCACCATGCTGGCAATGGTGCCGCTGGGCGCCGTCAGCCTGTCGATCATTTCGGCATTTCCGCAATTTCAGACGGTCAAAGCGCAGCTGCTTGAATTTATCTTCACGCAGTTTGTACCTAGCGCCGGGATCTCAATTAAGGAATACATCGAGCCACTTTTCGACCGCGCGTCGTCATTAACGATTCCCGGCGTCATCGCCTTGATGGTTTCCGCCGTGCTGATGATGAATTCAATCGAGACCACGTTTAATCGCATCTGGCGCTCCCCGACGGCGCGCCCGCCGATGGCGCGTTTCGTGGTGTTTTGGGCGGCGTTGACGCTGGGGCCGCTGTTACTTGCGGCGTCGTTAGCAATGACGGGCTACGCGCGCAGCTTACCCATGTTGCAACAGGCAGCAACGCAAGCCGATCAGTTGGGGGCAACTTCATGGGTGCTCGGTTTGATACCGGTGCTGATCGAATTCATCGCCTTCACCTTGAGCTATGCGATCGTGCCGCACCGTGAGGTACGCTGGCGACACGCTGCGGCGGGCGGTTTAGTGGCAACTATCTTTTTTGAAATCGCAAAGCGTGGTTTTGTTTGGTACGTCGCAGCGTTTCCGGCAACGCGCCAAATTTACGACGCGCTGAGTTTATTGCCGGTATTTATTCTGTGGCTTTATGTGCTTTGGTTAATCGCGCTATTGGGCGCGAGTTTTGCTGCAAGCCTAGCGGCCTATCGTTTTGAACGCGACCAACCACCGGTGCCGCCTGACGAATGGCTGCCTTTGGCATTGCGCGTATTGGGCCAGCTGAAGCAAGCGCAACAGCGTGGTGATGGGATGAGTAGTAGCGATTTGAAAGAACGCATTGCCAATCTAACGGATGACTTACTGCAGCGTTTTTTATCCGATTTTGACGCGCTCAAGTTAGTACAACGCACCGAACTTGGCCGCTGGGTGCTAGCACGCGATTTGACCTCGGTATCACTGTTGGAACTCTATCGTACCGGCCATTATCCGTTGCCTACGCGTGCGCCCGAACCCGCTTTAGGCGAATCCTGGGAGCCCACTTTGCGTAAACATCTGACCCGACTCGCAGAGCAAAATCATTTGGCTCTAAACCAACCACTTTCGCTGTTTTTCAGCTTGACGAAAGTACCCAACATCATTCAAAAACCCAGTGCGGAATAATTTTTTAGCCTAATCCTAAACCTCGCTCGCCAATGCATCTTCAGGTACCGCGCCTAAAAACGGTGCCAATTTCTTAAAAAATGGCGCGCGGGCGCTGGAGTGGCGCCAGAACAGGGCAATGGAACGCAACGGTTGCGGTGCGGAAAACGGCACCAAAGTGAGTGCCGGGTTCGAGGCCACTGGCGGTAGTGTCGACAAACTCGGCAACAACGTCGCACCCACACCCGCCGCCACCATTTGCCTTAAGGTTTCCAAGCTGGTGGCGCGAAAGCCATCGGCTTCGCCCGTGCCCGCGAGCGCGCAAACGCTCAGCGCTTGTTCGCGCAGGCAGTGGCCGTCGGCCAATAACAGCAACGGATGCCGCGCCAAATCGGTGACGTTCACGCGTTTTTTCTTAGCCAATTCGTGCGCGTTCGGCACGGCTAATACAAAGCTTTCATCAAAAAGCGCAGCACTATCAAAATGGTCGTGCGTCACCGGCTGAGCCAGTACCGCAAGATCAATTTTGCCACTGGCCAACATTTCAACCAGCGCTTCGGTTTTTTCTTCCACTAAGCGCAATTTTAGTTTTGGGAAACGCGCGACGATGCGCGGCACCACATGCGGCAACCAGTACGGCCCCAGCGTAGGGAACACGCCCAAGGTCATCATGCCCGCATCCGGTTCTTTGCTCAGGCGCGCGAGTTCGCGGATCGCGTCGACTTCGGTCAATACCGCGCGCGCACGCGCAGCGATCAAGGCGCCCACTGCGGTCAGTAAAACTTGGCGTGGATTGCGCTCAACCAACTGCACATCCAGCAGCCCTTCCAATTTTTTAATTTGCGTCGACAGCGTTGGCTGACTGACAAAGCACGCTTCCGCCGCTTTACTAAAGTGCTGGTAGTCCGCCAGTGCGACTAAATACTTCAAATCTCTCAAATTCATCGGGATTGGCCCTGATTCGTTGTGAGTAACAGCGGCGAACTATAGCTTAGAACTATGAAAATGCACTGTTTACGTGATCATGCTAATCACAAAGCCTAAAACTGACGTCCCTGCTATGCTGCGCGCTGAATTTTTTTGACTACTTTTTGACTATGACGACTTTTTTACTGATTGTGTTTCTTTGGATTTTTTCAGTGTGCTTGCACGAATTTGCGCACGCGATAGTTGCCTACAAAGGCGGCGACACCTCCGTCAAAGATAAAGGCTATTTGAGCCTGAATCCGATGCACTATTTGGACCCTTTTAGCTCGATTTTGATCCCGACGTTGGTGCTGATTATGGGCGGGATTGGCTTGCCGGGCGCTGCGGTTTATATCAACACAGGTGCGCTACGTTCGCCCGCTTGGCAAAGTGCGGTATCGCTGGCCGGGCCTGCGATGAATTTGCTGATTCTGTTTTTTATCTCCGTGCTGATTGCCGTTGCCGGTCTAAACGGCACTGCGCTCGGTGCGGCGTTGGCATTCTTCGCGTTTTTACAAGCCACGTCAGTAGTACTCAATATGCTGCCAATTCCCGGTTTTGACGGTTTTGGCGCCATTGATCCGTACTTACCGACAGAAATTCAACTTCTTGCGCGGCAAATAGCACCCATGGCAGTTTTGGGTTTTATTGCGATCATCTTTTTTGTGCCGGGTGTCAATGGTTTTATTTTCGGCGCGTGTTTCAAAGTTGCCTACGCTTTGGGAATTGACCCGTACGATATTCAGACGGGCTTTAAGGCGTTTAGATTTTGGAAAAGTTAAAAGTTTGATCTCCAAGCTAGGCGCCGAAGTCAGCATCTAGGCTCGAAACTGGACCCCGGCCTGCGCCGGGGTGAAATAAGGCAAAAGGTTTCTTCCGGCAAAATTTGGGCGAAGTTGAAAGCTTGAGAACTTTCAGAGTTTCGTGTCTCTAAACATTTGTATCTTTTATCGCAGTCAAATACTGCGCCACCAGGTGCTGTTGCCAACCTAGCGCCTGGCTAGGGGAATGCACTAGATAAACTTGTTCGTCGCAAACGTAAGGGCAATCGCTGACTTCAATTCGGCGCAAGCTAGACTCATTAATGAGCGAAAATTCCGGCAAATACGCGAGTGCAGCGCCACTTCTGACAAGCATTAACAGTAAGACTAGATCGTCCACCCAGTAGCGAATCCGCCGCGGAAATTCACTGTCGCGCCAACCATCGGAATGCGCCGCGCGCGCAACGCCACAAAATAAAGAGTGCTGAGGACACACGAAATCGTGCGCCAATAGCTCGGCGGAACGAACCCGGCCTACCGACGCCAACGGGTGTGTAGGGCCGGCACACAGCTGCATACGCACGGTGCCGACAAGATCGGCGCGCCAATGCGCTTGCCAATTCTTTCCCGGCAAAGCGACGACCGCTTGGGTCACTAAGGCGAAATCGATTTCACCATTGCCAAGTGCAGCGAGGGCATCGTCTTCAAATTTTGCTGCTTGAATTAGGCTGCTATCGGCATAGCTAGCGGTCAGAAGTTGACAAAAAAGAGCGCCAAATCCCCACAGCAGCATCGCTGGACCGCCGATGCGGGCCTGCACGCGTGCGTGTGAACCGGCGATTTCGCTTCGCGTTTGCTCGGCAAAATTTAGCAACTGCAGCGCCCGTGGCAGCAGCAAACGGCCGCTGCGATTGAGCTTAAGCTGCTTGTTGGCCCGCTCAAAAAGCGGCGTGCCGAGTTTCGCTTCTAATCTCCGCAACGCCTTCGACAGCGCGGACGGCGTTTGGTGTAGCTCGGCCGCCGCTAGACTTAGCGTGTAACAGCGCGCCACCGCGCAAAACGCCTGCAAGTCGGCAAGATTCATGAATGCATCCCGGTTTAATGTCGGATTAGGACTTAATTGTAGTTTTATTATCGCTTTTCTAGAAATCAAATGAGGGGCATAGTCCCCACTACCGCTATCCGCAAATGTGCTTATGCAACTCGTTAATCAGCAATGGATTTACCAACGCGCGCCCACCGATGTCGTCGGTCCAGAACACTATCGTTTACAGAAAACGCTGCTGACGCCAGAGCTTGCGCACGACGAAGTGTTGATTGCGGCTCGCTATATAAGCGTCGACCCCTACATGCGTATTAATCAAGCAATGCAAGACACCTGGAGTGCGCCACATGCACTCAATTGCGTTCAGGGCGGTGCAGTCGTGGCCGAAGTTTTGGCTTCAAACGCCAGCGAATATGCGCCAGGGGATTGGGTGGTCAGCTACAGCGGCTGGCAAACTCACGCCAAAATGCATGCCAGCGCACTGAGCAAAATTAATATCAAACTAGCTCCGGCTAGCGCCTACCTGGGCGTCTTAGGCATGCCTGGGCGCACCGCTTGGTTTGGCCTAACCGAGGCGGGCCAACCTCGGGCGGGCGAGGTGGTGGTCGTGTCGGGTGCGGCTGGCGCGGTCGGCAGCTTGGTCGTGCAATTTGCCCAGATGCAAGGCGCGAAAGTGCTGGCGCTGGCGGGCAGCGCGGAAAAATGCCGGTGGCTAACGCAAAGCCTTGGTGCGACTTGGGGACTCAATTACAAAGATTACGAGAGTTCGAACCACCTTTCGCAGGCGCTAAAATCGCTTGTCGGTGGCGTTGACGTCTATTTTGATAACGTCGGCGGCATGGTCAGCGATGCAGTATTCCCGATAATTAATCGACGCGCCCGGATCGTAATTTGTGGCCAGATCAGTCAGTACTCCACCGGGCTCGATCAGCCGGAACTGGGCGCCAGATTTTTGCACCACATTTTGTATCAGCGGGCCCGCATTCAGGGAATTTTGGCGCGCGATTACACCGCGAGAGCCGATGAAATGCTGCGTATTGTGGCGCCGATGGTGCAATCGGGAGCATTGCAATTTGAGCAAACCGTGCTCGAGGGCTTCACACGTTTGCCCGAAGCGCTGAATCAACTTTTCACTGGCAATCAGCGTGGCAAACTGATGGTGAAAGTATGACTGCAATTGCGGCATTTCGCGCCTGGCGGATAAAGCGGATGTTGTTCGCCATCGTGGCACTCGTCGTAACACTAGGCGCGTATGGCCTCGAAAGCGCCAAGCGCCACCCTGCATCGTACGGTGTGCACGGCATGGCGCTGTTTGGCGGCAACGATGCGCTATTCGCGTCGCATCTGCCGATGTTTCACGCGCCACATAATCAACAAGTCATATTACAAATAGAAATAATTGACCCGGTGATTCGGCGCAGCGTCGGTATGGAACTAGAGCGCAAAGCGGAGCTATGGACGCTCAATCCTGAGCCGTTTGCCCTCAGTGCCTTGTGGCAAAAAGACAGTCCGCTGCGCGAATTTAACGCTGAAATCTTTCACGGCCATTTTGAGCGCGGTGGCAACAGCCGCTTTCAACGAGTCAAAATTCGTGTTGTGCGAGTCGCGTTTCACGCGCAGTTGTCAGCAAAACCTAAGGCAGGCGTAGGCTTTGAGACTTATCAGGTAGTGCAGGTCGGCACCAGCAACTTCCTGTTCAAACACATCAATGCACGCCCAGATTTCGATCACATCGTAAAGATTGCCGGTGCGCTGTCGACTGGCACTTTGCGTGTTGCAACGACGCTCGAGATGGCAAGTCGCGAAGCGATGCTACAAAACGCACTTAAAACAAAGTTTCTGCGTAGCATTTACCTTGATGATGCTGATCTGAAATGAAGCCAAGTATCCAAGCATTGCGCCTTTGTGTGGTTCAACACCATCCGCTGGAAACCCCAGGCTATGTTTTGAACTGGGCCCAAGCGCGCGGTATGCAGGTACGAGTGGTGCATGCTTGGGCTCGCAATCCGGCGCATTCTCCGGGTTCACTGCCTCATATTGATGAATTTGACGCCCTTTTTGTCTTAGGCGGGCCTTATAGCGTCAGTGATGCCAACAGCCTGCCGTGGTTCGCGGCCGAGGTTTTTTGGCTTAAAAGCTGCGTCGCAGCAGCCGTGCCGATATTTGGCATTTGCTTAGGCGCGCAACTCTTGGCGCATTGCTCGGGCGCTACGGTCGAACCCATGACAGTGTCAGAAGCGCATCCGGTCGCGGAATTGGGTTGGGTCGAAGTCGCATTTTGTCCGGAACTTGCAGCACTAGCGCCTCTGCGTCCCGTACGCCGCGTGTTGCAGTGGCACGAAGACACATTCCAGTTGCCACCTGGCGCACAGTCACTGGCGCACAGTGCGATCGGCGATTTCAATCAAGGCTTTAAACTCCACGAACGCAGCGTGATGGGCGTGCAATTTCACCCGGAATGGAGCGTTTCAACCTACGCCACATTGATTGATGGTCTCGCGACCGCCGAAACGGTTGAACCGCTTCGTGCAGCATTGAGTCAAACGGCCTTATTCAATCAACAAGAGGCGCTGTGTGCGGCGCTTTTGGATTTTTGGCTGCATTGTGACTAGGTTTTAACTCCGGCCAGATAGTTTTCAATCGCAGGCAGCAACATCTGCCTGCGCAGCAAACTTTCGTTCGGCCAAACCACGTCGCGGTCATAGTACTCAGCAAATGCCGGAACACCCTCTGGAATGATGACCCAAGGCTGCTTTGAGGCGGTAAAGATATGAATATCCGGTGCGAATAAATCCGGATTATCGAACGTACCGACCCGAATTAAACTGGTGATCGGCCCGGTGCCGGCATAGGGAAAGTGGCGTGGCGCATAGTTGCCTTTTTGTGGTCAATCAACTGCGCTAATTTGTTCCAACGTGACATGTTTTTCGGTGTCATCACCCGTTACCACCAACTCCACCAGTAACGCTTTGCCAATGTCTGTTAACAACTGACCTTCTATCACCGCATACAGCCCAGAATCATTGGCTTGGAAATAACCAACCTTCAGTACTTGTTCCGGAATGGACGAAATTCCAGTCGCGCCAATCTCGGCAAGGCAAACTTCCAGATCCTGTTGAATGGCGACGGCAGGATCTAAATCGTATTTCAGGGCGTAATCAAAGCGCTCAGCTAACTCAAAAATTTCACCGTCGAGTAGTAGTTGCATTGCCTGCGCACCCAGGGCGCGTAAAAACGCTTCGTGAAGTTGATGCTCGGCGATCTGCATTGGCTTTCCAAAACCCAAGCATAGCGACAAATTCGCCGGAACCGCCAATTACGGCGCAATTGTGAACTTAATTAATCTGCGGCGTTCCACACATGCTGCTGAAAAGCGGTGCCGAACGTCCAGTGAAGTTAGGACTCATGATCGCTTTTCATGGTCAACTTTGACTCCGCAACTTTACGGGCGAGCGGCGTGGCAAACTATCCGAGTCTTGTGATTGAATTTGGGCATTCGCATTTGCCCTGCATTTTTAGCCGTTAAAGCTCGATAGGAAAAGCCCATGTACAAGCTTATTTTGACGTTTCTGATCGGTGCCAGCTCCCTGCCCCTACAAGCTAAGGAAATCGAGAAGCTTTCCTGGATGTCGGGAGTCTGGAGCCAAATAAAAGCGGGTGAAACGGTGCAGGAAAGTTGGCTGGGGCCAAGCGGAAAAATGCTGGTCGCGGTGAACCTGACGACCTCGCTGAAAGGTAAAACGTCGTTTGAATACATGCGTATTGTTGAAACCGACGCAGAATTAAGCTTTTTCGCCAGCCCAAGCGGCAAACCGCCGACCGAGTTTAAAGCGAAAGAAATGGGCAATCAGCGCATCGTGTTTGAAAACTTGGTCAATGATTTTCCACAGCGCGTGATTTATAGCCTAGCGCCCGATGGCGCTCTGTTAGCACGCATCGAAGGCACTGTGAACGGCAAGCTGGAAGCAATGGATTGGCGCTTTGTATCGGCTGATTAACCAATTAATGCGTTGAAAGCAGGCGCAGCAGACGTCTGAAAACATTCGCTTCCGGTGCCAAAAGGGTACGTGTTACAAATCAGCTTACGGCGTTGGTTGTAAACCGCGCCGCATTAACCTAGTGACAGAAATAAGAAGACTCTCATAGCGCTACGACCTTAAGTCTGTAGCGCTATTTTCGGAAAATTTTTGCAAAATTACGCGATTCGTTGCAGCAGCTCTTTGGCTTCATTTCGCTGCATGTCGGAGCCTTCACCCAACACTTCTTCCAACATACTACGCGCGCCGTCTGGATCGCCCATTTCAAGGTAAGCGCGTGCCAAATCAAGCTTGGTGCCAACGGCGTCATCACCAATCATGAAATCATCCGAACTCATGTCACCCAAATTATCAAGAGGTGCAGGGATCACATCACCAAGCGAAATATCCCCTACGCTAAATGCGGGAGCCGCCTTCGATGGGATGTCTAACTCAGGCGTTTTTACCGGCGCATCAAAGCTAAAGTCGAAGTTAAAGTCGTCTTTTGGCGCTTCTACCTGCGCAACTTCAGCGCGCGGCGACGGCTTAGCTAAAGACTCGTTTGCCGAGGCATACAAATCTGACTTGATCGGTTCAATCACCTTTGTCGGGCTATCTAAATCTAGATCGAAACTAAAATCTGACGGAGCCTCTGCGGCAAATGGTTTGGAGACAACTGTGGCACCCAAATCCGAATTAGGCGTGTTGATATCTTCAAATGCACCCAAATCAAGCGAGCCCAAAGGCTCATCATGGAATGCCGGTGCATCATCAAATACCGGTGCGCTATTGTTGTAGGGGGTGTTGTCAAACGCGTTCACATTTGGCAAATCTAGCGAGCCCGAATTTACTGGGAACAATGCGCTTCCGGGCACCAACTGCAGGCCCATTGTGCGCGCTTCTTGCCACTGTGGTGCTTCTTGGTCTAGCACAAAGCCAAACATGGTCGACGCTGCCTCTTCGAAGTTGCCAGCGTCTTGACGGCTGTAATACAAGCGCAGCAAGTCCAAATGTGCCCATAAATCTTGTGGGTCAGACGCAATTGCAGAGCGAATGCGCGCCTCATCTTCGTCATGCAACACGAAATCTGTCGGTGCCGCAGCGGCCATAGTCGGAATGCCAAAATTCAAATCAGCATTGCTAAACGTGGACGCTGGCGTAACTTGTACTGGCTTTTTCTTACGTCCCAGCAGAAGCGCTAATCCGCCTAAAATGCCTGCACCCGCAACGCCCCAAGTAATTGGGTTCATATACCACGGCTTGGCTTCTGCGACTGGCTCTGCAGTTGGTTCCGACACTGGTGCTTCCGTGGTTTCTTCGGTCGTAGCGATGGGTGCGGCGTCAATTGGTGTCACGGTCGTGCCATCAGCTGGCACCGCGTTTGGATCTGGTTCCACTTCACCGGAAGCCATGTCTGGTGCCGTGGTTGATGTTGTATCGGTGCTTGTGTCCGTTGGCGTATCACCCCAAATATCGCCTGCATCCGTGGCACTGGCAGTTGTTGCCGCCGGATCGCTTGCGGCAGGATCATTCGAAGCGATTTCTGTCCCGACAGGGTCGGTCGTAGTCGTGGTTGGTGCCGTTTCTACTGGCGTGGACTCAATCGGCGCAGTTTCGATCGCTGCGGTTTCCACTGGCGTTGTTGCCACTGGCGGCGTAACCGCGACTGGCGCATTTGCCGCAGCTGTCGCTAACTCAGCTGCTGACTTTCGGGCATCTTCCAACTGCTTGGTAATCTGCGCTAGCTCTTGGTTTTTCAGCGTGACTACGCGTTCGTTGTCGGCCGCAAGCTTTTCTAACTCAGTAACGCGCGCGCGCAAATCACTGGCTTCGCGCTCTCGACTGACCAGTTCTTCACGCACCCGCGATGTCTCAGCATTTGCCGCGCTCAGCGCTTTGCCGTTGTCACCCGACTTTGGCGGAACAAGTTCAAGTCGCGCACCATTATTCGGCGTGGAATATGTGCTGGCGGCGGAAGTACTTACGCCTGGATCAGCGACGAGTGCAGATTGTTGCGCGCTTGCGGCTTGATAGCTGCGCCACAGCGAATTTTGTTCACTGACCGCTTTACTAGCCTCAGCGATAGAGATTTTATTGACATCCGCAGCGCTAGGCATACGCAAAATCTGACCCTTTTTCAGCGCGTTGACGTTGTCTTGATAAAACGCCTGAGGATTCAAACGTAAAATTGCGACCATCATTTGATCTAGGCTGGTGCTCGCATTTGGTTTGTTGGCATTCGCAATAACATAGAGCGAATCGCCAGACTTTGTGGTTACCGAACCAGGTTCCGCTGCTGGTTTGGTTTCAATCATTGGCTTGGCTTCTATCGGCTTGGCTTCTACCGGCTTGGCTTCAACTGGCTTTGCTGCTGCGGGCGCGGTCACAGGCTTGACTTCAGGCTTGGGCTCCACCATCGGCTTGGCAACGGGCATTGATTCACTGGCCATCACGGGCGCGGGCTCTTTAACCGGGGTTGACATGACTTGGGATCCGCGCAGAGCGGGCGCCATCACCGGTGGGTCAATCAACAGGCTGTATTCGCGCAGCAGCTTGCCGCTGCTCCAATTCACTTGCAAGAGCAGTTGTAGAAATGGCTCACGGATCGCATCTTTGGTCGTTACTCGAATGACCGTTTCACCCCGGCTATCTTTCGCGACGGCAAATTCAATCGGAACGTTTAAACGCGAGGCGTCAATGCCGACGCGCGCGTAATCATCGGCATTGGCAAGCATGACGCTCAGCGATTCGCGCTCTGCTGCTGAGTTCACGGTCACCGGAATCTCAGCATCAAGCGGCTGGTTCAATCCACTTTTGACATTGATTCCACCTAGACCTAAAGCGCTTGCAAAAACAGGCGCTGCAAGTAGTGCGGCGGCGATCAAATTCTTCTTCGGTGCTTTCATTGGGGCTCCCCGGAAACGGGCGATGGGTGCGCAAAACAGACGACAAAATGGGAAATTAACTATTCAATCGAGCAAAATACTTCAATCAAGCAAAATACTATGGTCTAGAGCTATAACAAAAAAACAGCGTTCGCAAAATTCAGCCAGCGCCACCGATGCAGAGGCTGTGACAAAAGCCAAGGTAAAAGCTAGAAACTACTTCACAAGACACAGCTAACTATAGATCACAAATAGGATTTTACCAATAGCTCTGCGATCTGAACGGCATTTAAAGCAGCACCTTTTCGAATATTATCGGCAACTACCCATAGGTTTAGCCCGTTTGGGTGCGACAAATCTTCTCGAACACGCCCGACGAACACGGGATCCTTGCCCGCACCGTGGGTAACGGGCGTCGGAAAAACGCCAGCAATCGGGTCGTCAACAAGCTCAACGCCCGGCGCAAGCCGCAATAGCGCGCGCGCTTCA
>JAYVAQ010000465.1:0-2869 GCA_043750875.1 Rhodanobacteraceae bacterium | reverse complement strand
GAACTCCAAGCCAGCCGGGGTCACTTTGGAAATACTGCTGTTTTGAAAATCCAAAAACCAAACCGTATCCCCGACGGCGAGCAAATCGGCAATGCCACTAATGCCCGAAGCGATAGTGGTTAACCCGGTGCTGGTCCAACGCAGCACTTGCCCGTTGTCGCGCGTGGTTAAATACGCCGCACTGCCGTCCGCAACCACGCCGTACAGCGGCGATATTGGCGTGGAAATCACCCCTAAATTATTCCAATTGGCGTCGTAGCGATTGCTTGTTATGCCGGTCACGATTGTTTCGTTGTTGCTTAAAACTGCAATCCACTGGGGTGTGCTGAGGCTGGCTACGGCGGTGACTTGATTGCCGTTACTGCTAAATCGAAACACTTTGCCCTGGGTGGAATCTGCGACTAACAAATTGCCCGCTGCATCCAAGGCCATGCCTTTTGGCTGGTCTAGCGCCGCATAGGTTTTTCTAAGCGTGCTCGGGTTGCTGTACAAAAACACTTGATCGCTTGCCGTCACGACGGCTAGCTCGCCATTGTTGGCGCTTGCGAGGCCGGTGATATCGCTGGCAACAGGCACGGTGAGCAAGGCACTAAGCGCATTTGCCACCAAACTTTTGAGTATCGGGCCATCTGAAACCAATAAATTGCCACCACGCACGCCAAAAAAATGCCGCCGCGTGCTGGCTAAGTCGGTGATTTTTCGCGTCGCCAATGGGGCGTCGAGCGCCATGCTGAGCAAGCGCCGTTGCGAATGGACAAAATACATTGTGTTGGCAACAATTTCCAAATCATACAAATTATCAAAGCCCTGCAGGTCGCCAACCGCTTGCCCTAAATCATTGAAGAAATTAATTTCTGGCGACGCGATCGGCAAGATCGCAATGCGGCCATCACTGAGCATCGTGCCGGATTTGGCGGAGCTAACGGTTAGCGCGGTGCTAACGGCAGCCGTCGTCGGATCAATCTGATAGAGCCGCACATTGGTAGTGACGTAAAGCTTGCCGTTTGCACCGAGCGTGATGCTTTGTGGGGAAGTGCCTGACGTGGCGAACGATACTGTAGGTGCGGGCTGGGCCGAGGTGAACTTCCAAATTTTGCCACTTTCGTCTAAGCCATATTGCGCGTCCGCCGTACCTACAAGGCCAATAAACCGACTTTGCGCAAGCGTATAAACAACGCTATTACTGCCGTCCGGGTTAATGCGCTGCAGGCGCGCATCGGGCCCCAATGTGTAGAGGATTCCCACCGGCGTTTGCACCAACCCAGTGACACTTGCTGAGGTACTAGCAATCGTTTCAAGCGTACCGTCGAGCTTTAGTTTGCGAATGCCGCTGCGCTCGCCAAGCAAAATGGTGCCGTCACTCAGGGCAAACGCCGATGTCCCCTGCACCAAGGAACGAGTCAAGCGCTGAGTGCCACCATCGGCGCGCAACACACTTAAAAAATCCTGGTTGACAATCAAAAGTTCGTTGTTTTGATTAAACGCCAAGCCCGCCGGCAATGCCAGCGGGCTTTCATAAAACACCGACGCTACACCCGCTGGCGAGAGCCGATTGATCGTGTTTTTCGAGAGCTCATAAAAATACAAATTATCCTGCGCGTCGTGCGCTAGCCCTTGCGGCCTGATGCCAGCTTGGCTAAAAAATGGCGCGAAGCTGTTATTCGCATCCAATTTTAAAATGCCGCGCGACTCGTGCGACATGTAAATACTGCCGCCGGATAGAAATTCCAAGTCACGCGCGCCCTGCGAGGCAGCCAAATAACTGCGTTCGCCCGCCGGGGTTAGCAGCGCCATTTGATCCAAGTCATTAAGCACGTGCAGGCGGTTTTGCGCGTCGTATTTCAGGCCGTTTGCGACGTCTGCCAGGCCAATTGCAAAGGTTGATTTTTGTCCAGTAGCGGAGACTTTAAAAATTGAACGATCACCTTGATCACTAACAAAAAAACTGCCGTCAGCCGCGAGAGTGATATCAAAGGGGTCGACAAATCCGCTGACAAAATCACTTTTTGTGCCGTCGGCTAATACCTTGATCACTTTTTTGCCAATTCCGGAAACCACATACAGGGTGCCGTCGCTTGCCAGTGCCATGCCGCGCGCGCCAGCAATGCCGGTGACAAAATCCGACACCACGCCACCGGCAACACGCTGTACAGAATTGAGCGTCGCATCGCTGACTAGCAATTCGCCATTCGCGCGAATCACGATATCTTGCGGCCGCACCAAACCTTGTTTGGCGATTATTGTTTCGCTGCCGTTCGCGTTAAGCTGGCTGATATGGTCAGTGAAACCTAAAAAAATCGCGCCGTTGGCATCAATCGTAATTTTTTCGGGGTTTCCGCTGACACTGATAATTTGATCGACGCCTGCCACATTGGTGCGCACCAAACAGCCCGCCTGTAACAGCATCACAAAGCTACCGTCGGCGGCTACGTCCAAATCCTTGATTGCGGAATTTCTACACGGCAACGTAGAGCCCGTGGTGTCAATGGTGTGAATAGCCGTCAGAGCGCCCGACGGCGCAAGGCGGTAAATCGTGCGGTTGGCGTAGGCGTAGACATTGCCAGCGGCGTCGATCACCGTAACAAAAGACTGGCGCGGCAAATTCGCCGGTATTGCGTCAAACAATTGCCCATTGTTGAGGATTGATTGCTGCGGCGCTGCAACTGCGGGCGGCGCGCCATCAGGTACTTCCATCGAAATTTTCAAATCATAGCTGCCCCCTGGAAGTGTTTGATTTCCTTGATTAATGACTTGCGCTGAGATCGCAATGGGGGTTGGATTGTCGACGACGGCGATGGGTGGATCTAAATTGATTAAACCACCCACGCGTAGGGTTGGGTTAATCACAAACGTCGTCGAGCGCTCCGCG
>JAYVAQ010000464.1:0-7135 GCA_043750875.1 Rhodanobacteraceae bacterium | reverse complement strand
GTAGAAAATCATAGGGGCCAGAGAGCCCGATAAAGCCTTTGATTTCTTTGGCTGACATTTGCTTTGCTTGCAAATACTGCGAATCCAGCATTAATAAGGCCGCGATATGCGCGCCGGCGGAATGCGCCATCACGTAAAGTCGGTTTTGATCCACGTTAAGCTGAGGCGCGTGGTCACGCACATAAGCAACGCTCGCGGCGGCATCTTCGACAAAGCTAGGAAAGATATAATTCGGTGCCTTACGATAATCCGGCACCACCACGACGTAACCTTTGAGCGCATAGTGGGCGGCAAAAAACTCATACCAGGCGCGTTGGCCGTTGCGCCAGCTGCCACCAAAGAAAAACACGATTACCGGCAGCTTTTTGCCCTTAAATTGCGCCGCTGTAGGCCGATAAACATCCATGCGCTGCGCCGCATCGCTGCCATAGCTGAGCGTGTTTTTTTGATACGCGCTGAATGCATAGGGCACTTTAAGCGAGCGCATAAAGCCTGCTTGGCAGGCGGCGAGCAAGGAAATAAGAGTCAAAGTAATCAGTATTCTAGTTAGTTTCACTGGGTAATCATCTATTAAGTGCGCGCGACAAACGCCGTGGCACCGCGCTTCATAAGCTCATGCGCAAGTGTTTGGCCCAATAACTCCGGTGCATCTGATACGCCCCTGAGCTCACCTTGGATGCTGTTACGAGCGCTGGCGTCGCCAACTAAACCGCGCAAACGCAGTACACCCTGGTCAAGCTCGGCAAAAGCAGCAATCGGAACTTGGCACGAACCGCCCAGAGTTTGCGCAAATGCACGTTCCGCGCGCACACATAGCCAAGTGGCGTGATGCGCGAGCGGCGCCAACAGCGTTGCCGTGGCTTGGTCTGTGGCCAAACACTCAATCGCCAGTGCGCCTTGACCCGCAGCGGGCAGCATTTCCGGGGGCAGCAATCGGCTGGCAATGCGTGCGCCTAGGCCCAGGCGATCAAGCCCAGCGGCCGCCAAAATAATCGCATCAAAATGATTTTCATCGAGCTTACGTAGCCGCGTTTGGACATTGCCGCGCAAGTCCAGCAGTTGCAAATCCGACCGCATTGCATGCAGTTGAACTTGCCTGCGCAAGCTAGACGAGCCTACCCGCGCACCTTGTGGCAACGCCGCAATCGTTGGATAGTGATTGCTGACCCATGCATCGTAAGGTTCCTCACGGATCATGACAGCGGCGAGTTGAAATTCCGGCTCTAGCGTCATCGGCACGTCTTTTAAGGAATGCACCGCCAATTCAGCGCGGCCCTCCAGCATCGCGACTTCCAGCTCTTTTAGAAACAAGCCCTTGCCACCCACTTGGCTTAGCGGACGATCCAGAATTTGATCGCCACGCGTGGTCATCGGCAATAGACTAACGCTCAACTCAGGGTAAAGCGCGCGCAATTGCGTCGCAACATGTTCTGCTTGCCATAGCGCCAACGCGGATTCGCGCGTGGCAATGAGGATCGTCTTTTTTGTCACCAGCATAGTTGTCATCGAGTTATCAATGCCGAAAATGCCGCACGCCGGTGAACAACATCGCGATGCCATGCTCGTTCGCGGCATCGATCACTTCTTTATCGCGCATCGAACCGCCCGGCTGAATCACCGCTTTAATGCCAACCGATGCTGCAGCATCAATGCCATCGCGGAACGGGAAAAACGCATCTGAAGCCATCACTGCGCCCGGCACTGCGATATTTGCCTCAGCCGCTTTCATTGCCGCAATTTTTGCGCTGATCACGCGACTCATTTGCCCGGCGCCAATGCCCACCGTGCGTGCGTCCCTGGCATAAACGATGGCGTTTGATTTGACCTGCATCGCGACTTTCCAGGCAAACACCAGATCCGCGAACTCTGCGGCACTTGGTGCGCGCAAACTAACGAGTTTGTAATCGCCTGATTTCAAGGTGTCGCGATCGCCGTCTTGGATTAAATAGCCGCCTTGAATGCGTTTGACATCGCGCCAGGAGTTTGTGGAAGCATTCAGCGCGCCTGTGGCTAGCACCCGCACATTGGGCTTGCTGGCGAGTGCTGCAAGTGCTAATTCACTGTAGTCCGGCGCGATCACCACCTCGACAAATTGCCGCGCGATTAGCGTGCGTGCGGTTTCTGCATCTAGGCTGCGATTGAACGCAATAATGCCGCCAAAGGCGCTGATGGGGTCGGTTTGATAGGCGCGCTCGTAGGCGTCCAGCAGTGTAGAGGACACCGCAACACCGCAAGGATTTGCGTGTTTAACGATTACGCAGGCCGGCTCGTCGAACAGCTTAACGCACTCAAGTGCAGCATCAGAATCGGCCAGGTTGTTGAAACTTAAAGATTTTCCCTGACGAAAACTCGCCCCGGCAATGCATGCCTGTGGTAGCGGGGATTCCAAATACAGCGCCGCGCGTTGGTGTGGATTTTCACCGTAACGCAAAATTTCTGCGCGCTGCATTTTCAAGGTTAAATTGGCCGGAAAGTCCTCGCTTTGTGTAGGCGCAACTGCGGCTCGGCCCAAATAAGCAGCGACCAGCGCGTCGTACTCGGCGGTGTGCGCGTAAGCTTTGGCAGCAAGTGTTCGGCGCAATTCAAGGTCGTTTTGCCCAGCTTTTATAGCTTCTAACGCGTTCTGATAATCGCCAACGTCGGTCAGCACCATCAAGCGCTCATGATTTTTCGCGGCTGCGCGCAGCATGGCTGGCCCGCCAATGTCGATATTTTCAATTGCGTCCTCATCCGTGACGCCCGGTTTCGCAATGGTTGCAGCAAAGGGATAAAGGTTAACCACCAACAGGTCGATACGCGCGATATCGTGTTCAGCCATCACGCTTTCATCCACACCTAAGCGCCCTAACAGCGCGCCGTGAATTTTCGGGTGCAGCGTTTTTACGCGTCCGCCCATGATTTCTGGAAAGCCGGTGACACTGGACACATCGCTGACAATCAATCCCGCCTCACGCAAGGCGTTTGCGGTGCCTCCCGTCGAAATTAGCGCGACGCCAAGCGCAGCAAGGCCGCGCGCAAGCTCAACGAGGCCAGTTTTGTCCGACACGCTGAGCAGCGCCCTGGTGGGTGGATGCAGGGGCAGTGAATGAAGTTCAGTCATGGCGTCAAGCTGTGCAATTTCGAGGCGCGCAGTGTCGCTTAATTGCTGTTAGAACTGGAAGTAGATGAAAGCCTTGTGCTCAGCTGGCGTGTATATCCACAAAGCGCACAACGCCAAACCGAGCGCTACACCACAAACCCACATCGGTGCTTCGCTTAGCCGCCGGTTTATCTGGTAACGATTTCCGACAAAGTGGGCCGCGCCAAACAGCGCTAGAAAGCCCATAAGCGGAGTAAAGACGATCTGCACCAGACTGAGATCCTGGATATTGCCAATAACAAGCAGCGCGTCGGAAAAAGTTTTAGCGCGAAAAAAAATCCAAGCAAAACAAACGCCATGGAACACAATCGCCCAGCGCACAACGATGAGCCCTGGGTTTTTATTTGCATAAAAACCTGGAAATAACCGCTGCGCGCCGCGCTCGAGCACCAAATAGCTGCCGTGCAATAGGCCCCAAAAAACAAAATTCCAACTCGCGCCGTGCCAAAGGCCACCTAAAATCATCGTGAGCATCAAATTCGCTTGCGTGCGTATCGGGCCGCGTCGATTGCCACCCAGCGCAATATAAAGATAATCGCGCAAAAAGCGCGATAAGGTCATATGCCAGCGGCGCCAAAAGTCTTGGAAACTGGTTGCGATATAGGGGTAATTGAAATTCTGTGGAAAGCGAAAGCCAAATAGCAGTGCACAGCCGATGGCGGTGTCGGTATAACCTGAAAAATCGCAATAAATTTGCAAGGCATAGGCATAGACCGCCAGCAATGAGTCTATTCCCGTTGCACTCGTCGGCGCGTTAAATACTGGGTCAACGACAATTGCGAGCGAGTCGGCAACCGCCATTTTTTTAACCAGCCCTAGCACAATCAAAATAATGCCAAGATTAATTTCGCGCGAGTTGGGCAACCTCGGCGCATCTAATTCTTTAAAGAACTCAACCGCCCTGACGATAGGCCCCGCAACAAGTTGCGGGAAAAATGCGATAAATAATGCGTAATCCAGTAGGCTTTGGCGTGGCGCTATTTCTTTTCGATATACGTCAACGGTGTAGCTTAAGGCTTGGAAAGTAAAAAAACTGATGCCGACTGGCAATATTATGTCCAGGCTGTTAATTTTAAAGGCACTTTGCGCGCTGGCAAAGCCAAGATTAAGCGCATCAATTAAGAAGTTAGTATATTTAAAAAAAGCAAGGATGCCTAAATTAGTAACGATGCTAAACAGCAAAAGCTTACACGGCGATGCACTAACCCGCATGCGTCTGCCAATTTCAAAATCAATTAATGTGCTGGCCATAATTAACGCCAGATAGGTCCAGTTCCAAGCGCCATAAAATACATAGCTTGCAAACAAAAGCATCCACTTGCGTGGTTGTGGGCGCGACTGCAGGACACAATCTAAAGCAAGAACAACCAATAAAAATATTAAAAACTGCCCGCTATTAAAAACCACTGGCGCAGTTTATCTCAATGAAAATAATTTAAATAAGCGATTCAAAAATGCTATTCGAAGCCGTCGGCAAATAACTGATCACCGCGTAATAAATATACCGCGCCCGCAAGTGCTGGGGTGCTGGCGCGGAATGCACCGACATAAGCGAAGCGATTCGTAGGCCCAGCGTGTGCGACTGAGCTACCAAAACCCTCGCCATTGACCCCGTCGGCTGCCACGATGCGTTGCACCGCGATCCAATTGCCGTTTACGCCACGTTGAAACGCTTCTACCGAACCTAGCCCTGTGCAGGCGTTTGCGCCATTGGGCTCGCAATAAGCACCGACCAGCGCTTCGTTGCCGCTGATCGAAACTGCGGTACCAAAAAGGTTGCCGGTAGTAGCACCACTGGAAAGTAATTTCGCACTTTGGCTCCAGGCGCCAGCGTTGCGCGCGAAAATATAGGCGCTGCCCGCATCGTTACCGACCACTTTGTCGTCACGCGAGCCACCTGCAACGATGGTGTCGCCATCAATATCAACGGCTGAGCCAAGTTCGTCATCGCTGCCTAAATCGCCAGCGGTCAGACGCGCTTGTTGCGTCCAGCTAGCGCCCGCGCCGGTATAAACATATACCGCGCCCGCAGTGGTGAATGCGCCTTCATTCTCTTTCGGTGCGCCAATCGCGAGCGTGTTCCCTGAAACCGCGACCGCATGACCGAAGCGTCTGCCCTGCACGCCATCCAGTTGCGTGCCATAAATTGATGTACGCAAGGCCCATGTTGTAGCGCCGGTATTCTCGAATACGTGCACAGCACCAACGACGTCGCCACCTGGGTTTTGTGCTTTGACCTCGCCAACGTAGATAAAATTACCTTCTGCCGCAACAGAATAGCCAAAATTTCCTGTAGCTGAGGGAATAGGGGGGGAAAGAACGCCCGCTTCTGCAAAGGGCATAAGCAATGATGCTTGCGTGCGATAGGCGTAGACCTTGCCGGAGTTGAGGCTCGGTACGTCATCGCCAAACGCGCCGACCGCAGCGAAACTGCCCAGAACTTGCGGGCTTGCGACCGCAACGCTTGCACCAAAAAGATCCGCGTTAATCCCGCTGCTCAGAGTTTGCGCAAACACGATATTGCCGCCCGGATTGGGCGCGATGACTTGCACCGTGCCATTGAGCGCGCCTGCCAGGCCAACGCCACGATCACCTGCGGCAAGTGCGTATCCCAGAAAAGTATTTGCCGCAATTCCTGCGGGTTGCGCGCGCGTCTCGATTAGATAAGGTGCGCCAGCGAGACTAGTTTCAAAAGCGATAAGTAGCGGCAAAGTTAGAATGAGTCTGGACATGTTTAGCAGCCAAGAAGCGGGGAATGACTCTAGTTTAACGAGTTCCCCACGTCTGCTGGGCGAATTCACTAGCAAATTGATCGCATAGCCAAATTTGTGGGGACTTTTATGACGGCCACAAAAAAACCCGCTTGCGCAGGCTTTTTGCTTTTCTTGCTTTAGTGCCAATTAGTGGCTCCTTCACCTGGACTCGAACCAGGGACACACGGATTAACAGTCCGTTTTGGTCAAAAACAACAGTTATTTAACCCATTTTCGGCTGTGGCAGCCTTGCTCGGGTTCAAATCTGTGGAAACATCTAATCGAAGTAGTGCCTATACGGTTTCACTCGTATCGACGAAGGGTGGCGTTGGTAAGTCTACGCTATGCGCCAACATTTCAGCGCTTTGTGCTGACCTAGGCTTACGCGTGTTGGTTATTGACTGCGATACGCAAGCATCAATGTCGAAGTTTTTTAGAATCGCAGATCGTGCGGACTACGGGCTTGGCCGCGTGCTGCGGACACGTCAAATTGATGCGGATTGCATTAGCCGTTCAGATATCGACAACCTCGATCTCATCATGTGGGATGCCGATGTACTCGGGGCCTTGGAATCGTTGAAGTTGGGTTTTCGCGGTGAGCAAGCGATTGAACAGGCGCTGCAAACTGTTCGCGACGCAGATTTATATGACTTGGTGTTGATTGATACGCAGGGCGCAACGGGGTTTTTACAGGATTTGGGCGTTGTGCCGGCTGACATGATTTTATGCCCGGTCGTGCCGGAAATTCTGTCGGCGCGTGAGTTTCATGATGCGGTTGTGCCTTTATTGCAGCGCTACGCTCAGGGCGCACCGGGAACGCGCTTGGCAACGGTGCCGTGCAAAGCTGTCATAAATCAGCGCACCCGCACGACCGATGCGCGTGAAATCACTGCTGCAATTCGCCAATCATTTCCTACGCTACGCGGGCGTATGAGCATTTGTAGCACTGAAATACCGAAAGCCGCCGCCTATACGCGTGGCGCAACTTTACAAGTGCCGGTGCACCGTTTAGAGCCGGACAGCGACAAGGCGGGTGGCTCTGCCAGTAAAACGCTGCACCACTTGGTTTGGGAGCTATTCCCGCATTTAACCGGGCGTTTTGTACCTGGTTCTGATGCTGCTGACGATCTTTTGCCTGAGGCTGTTGGAGCGTTGA
This sequence comes from Rhodanobacteraceae bacterium, assembly GCA_043750875.1. Taxonomy (GTDB): domain Bacteria; phylum Pseudomonadota; class Gammaproteobacteria; order Xanthomonadales; family SZUA-5; genus JANNYA01. The sequence continues at coordinate 87 of JAYVAQ010000464.1, read as the reverse complement.
CATGAACGATAAAGTGACGCCTTTCAAGAAGCAAAAGCCCGACTACTCCGCGCTACTAAAATCTGAGTTGATGCAAGCGCAGCCATC
>JAYVAQ010000463.1:0-3350 GCA_043750875.1 Rhodanobacteraceae bacterium | reverse complement strand
TGGACAACTATGGCGCTGTAGTTGATCGCCATGCCCTGCAAAGCGTTATCGAATCGGATACGCGCGAAAGCATGGAATGGCTGAGTGTTGCAATGCTTTGGCCGTTGTTGTGGATAGGGCTTTTGCCAGCAACGCTGATTCACCTATTCATTACTGTGCGCCCGCGTTCACTCAAGCGTGGGATTTTCACGCGCGCAGCGTTCTTAATTGCCTGCGCTGCAGTTGCGTTAGCGGCGATTGCCTACAGTTACCAAAGTTTTGCCTCCATCGCACGCAATCACCCAACGCTACGTGATCTGATAAACCCGTTTAATGTGGCAAACGCCGTGCGCGGTTACGTTCGCAAGTCCTTGTATGTTGAATCGACCGAGCTGCGCCGTGTTGGTGCAGATGCGGTGCGGGGTAAAACGTGGTTCGCCACAGGCGGAAAACCAACACTGTTTGTTGTGGTGCTCGGCGAATCAACCCGTGCCGCGAGTTTTGGTCTACTCGGTTACCTGCGCGATACGACGCCGAAACTTGCCAAATTGCCTTTGCTGTTATTCCAGGACGTCAGTTCTTGTGGCACCAATACCGCAACCTCGGTGCCCTGCATGTTTTCCAACCTTGGGCGTGCAAACTACGATGAGTCCGCCGCCAATAGCCAGGAAAATGTACTCGACATTGTTCAACGCGCCGGTTTTGCTATCGAATGGATCGACAACAATACCGGCAGCAAAAAAGTAGCGCGACGGGTCGTTGAAACCAGCGTTGCGACGGACACTGATGCCACATTGTGTAATGGCGATGGTTGCCATGACGAAATATTAGTTCGCGAGCTCAGCAAACGCCTGGATTCGATACGTGCCGATACCGTTTTAGTTCTGCACCAGCTTGGCAGCCATGGCCCGGCCTATTTTCAGCGTTACCCAGAACGCTTTGCGCGCTTTACGCCGATTTGCAAAAGCGTGGAATTGCATAAGTGTAGTAGCCAAGAATTGGTTAACAGCTATGACAACACTGTGCTTTACACCGACTATGTAGTCGCGAAACTCATTGCGATGCTGGAGGAGCGCAAGCAACTCAACACGGCCCTCCTATTCGTGTCTGATCACGGGGAGTCAACCGGCGAAAGCGGCTATTTTTTGCACGGCGCGCCTTATGCGATTGCGCCCAAAGAGCAAACGCAGGTGCCCATGTTTTTTTGGTTTTCCCCCGCGTTTAAGGCACAACGTGCATTGACAGATGCCTGTATGCGTTCGCATTTGGCGGCGCCAACCTCACACGACGCGCTATTTCCCATGCTGCTGGGCGTACTGGATATTTCAACGTCAGCCTATCGATCCGAGGCCGATCCATTTTCGCCCTGCTACGCGCCTGGATTGGGCTTAAATTGAGCGCTTTTAGACAACTTAACTGCTTGGCGCTGATGCTTTTTGTAGGCTGCGCTCACTACCATGCAAATCCGATCACTTTGAGTGGCATCACGACGGCACAGGCTGGGCACAGCATGGCGGATTCCTGCATCGCGTCTGCGCATCGCTCTGGCTCGGATCAATGGCGCGAAGCTGAGCTGATTGCTGCCGCTGAATGTTTTAATCCATCACTGGCGCGTGCCAAAGCCGCCACGCACTTGGCCGCCGCAAACGGCAGCCTTGCGCGGCAATATCCAGGCTTGGCGCTGGTCCTCAGCGCGGAATATGCACGCAATGCGCCCGAGGCTTCTAAATGGCTGCGTGGCTTGAGTTTGGAACTGCCGCTTGATTTTGGCGTACGCAAAGCCGTCCGCCTTGAAACGGCGGCGCAAGCGCAGCTCTTGAGCGCGTTGGAGTATTCGCTCGCACAGCGCGCGGTGGCGGCTGAAATTGGCGTCAGTGTCGACGCCATTCGCTCGACCCAGCAAGAGCAAGTTCTGCTTCAGGCACGCGCAAAACAACAACAGGACTGGCTTAAGTTTGTGGCCCAACGCATCACCGAGGGTCAAGTCACCTACGCGGAGCGCCTAAAGCCGCAACAGGATTTGCTGGTGACTCAGGCCGCCTTGTTGCGCGCACAAGCGGGTGAACGCATTGCTCGCGGCCAATTGGCTGCGGCACTTGGCGTGCCATTCACGCAAGTGCTTAGTCTAGGAGTACAAGATGACAAATTTGGTTTGCAAGTTTTGCCGGGGGAAAAAAGCGTTGACACTGCACTACCAGCAGATGTCAATTGTCGCCAAGCCGCCCTGCTTACGCGCCCCGAGCTCTTGCGCGCTTTGGGGCAGTATCAACTCTCCGAATTGGCGCTGCGCTTGGAAGTGGCTAAACAATATCCAGACCTACGCCTGCTGCCCGGCTACATTTGGGAGCGCGGCTTGGTGAAATTGCCGCTGGCTTTAAGCGCTGCGTTACCACCGCTGGATGGCAACCGAACGGCGATTTTAGTTGCCGAGTCTGCCCGTGCCTTGGCGGCGCGTGATCTTGAACTAATCCAGGCAAATATCACCAACGAAATTGACTTGGCGTTCGCGAATCGTGCAGCGGCGCGCGCCGCGTATTCTCAGGGCTTGCAGCAACTTGAAACTGCGCACATGGAAACCAGCGCAGCGCGTGCCGCGTTTGATGCGGGTGTGCTTGATCAGCTCGGAGGCTTAGGCGCCGAGCTGCATTTGTCCGATGTCAAACTGACCCTGCATACCTTGGCGGTAGAGATGCAACGAACCGAACGCGCGCTCGCTTTAGCGCTTGCGTTGCCGCCCCGTATGGAATGCCAGACACAACACATGGAGTCCAATTAACAATGAGCAAGCTCAACTCTCGATGCTTGGGGATCACCACCCTGCTATGGCTGAGCGGCACGTTGCACGCACAGCTACACCTCACGCTTGAGGCTAAGCAAGCTGAAAATTTCGGCGTACACAGTGTCATATTGCAGGGCACCCAAGCAGTTGTTGCACAGTCAAGCGAAGCGCGAGTGCTGGATCCAAGCGTGCTTTACAACCAAATCTCCGATTTAGAAATAAGCATCAATAGCCTAACGCTTTCCAGTGCCCAGCATGCGAGCCTTACCCGGTTGTTTCAAAATCAGCAAAATGCTTCGCGCGCTGCCGTGGCGCAGGCGACATTGCTCATGCGTACGGATCAAAGCAATCTCTCGCGCGCGCAAACGGCATTAAGAACTACCTGGGGCGACACAGTTGCAAGCTGGTCGGCGGCCGAGCGCGCGCAACGCGTGGTGCAATTGCGCAGCGGCAGCGCTAGTTTTCTGCGCGTGGAATTAAATTCACCGGCAGATGCGAGCAGCGTTTTCAGCACACCCAATTCCAGCTTAGAATGGCTTGGAATGTTACCGAGTGCCGACCCACAAACTGGCCGTGCTGGGGCATTACTCTG
>JAYVAQ010000462.1:0-3708 GCA_043750875.1 Rhodanobacteraceae bacterium | reverse complement strand
GACAATCGCAATGCCGGTACTAAGCTGCTGGGCTTGGCGCAAGTTAAGGATATTGAAGATGGCTACCCGTACAAAATCGGGCTCTATCAATTAACCGGTGACACCAAGCTTGGCAATTCAGGCCTTTCAACCCAAATCAACGTTGGCAAGATGACGCTGACACCGGTTTGTTCTGCGGGTGCTGCGCCACGCTGTGAACCGCTAGTTGGCGTGTTGGGCGATTTGACTCGCGCCGGCGCGAATGCACGTTATCAACTGGGTCCTGTGCAATTAAATGCTGGCGTTTATCAAGGTGATCGCGGCTATACACAATTGTTGAATCCGTATTTGCCACTTCCTGCTGCGCCGACGCTGACGTTTTTTAATGGTGCGGGTAAGCAAACAGGCCTGAATTTGCAGGCTGAACTAGATTCAAATTTTGGTACTTTTGCGATGGGGCTTGCACTTGCAAAGACGCCAATTTCGCTGACGACAACGCCGTTCCCAATGACCGCAAAGCCCGGTCAGCTAAACGAGGGTAGTATCAATTTCAATTGGTTCAGCGGTGCATTTGGTACTCAGCTTTCTACCCGTATTTTAGAACTGGCCGGTAGCGATCAGCTTTGGGGCGGTTTAGATTTGGGCCTAACTTGGCGCACCCCTTGGCGCGGCACCTTGACGTTCGGTGCGAAAAATCTAGTCGTCAGCGGTAAACCGCCGACATATCTAGATCCAGAACGCGCAGGCGATGCAGTAGATCAAGAACGCATTCCCTACGTGCGCTATCAGCAAGATTTATAGCCTTTCAGCCGGCCCTAGCGCTCAAATGCGCTTGTCAATCCGCTAGAAAAAACTAGACAAACCCGATATTCTGCACCTGCAGAACGTGGGGGGGTAGCTCAGTTGGGAGAGCGCGTCGTTCGCAATGACGAGGTCGTGAGTTCGATCCTCATCCTCTCCACCACTTCATCAATCAGCGTCGCATCAGTGGCAGGTATGCAAGAAAGCTATTTTTCGAGCTTTTGAGCTCATCCAAAACCATCATCGACCAATTGGCAGGTATGCAAGAAAGCTATTTTTCGAGCTTTTAAGCCCTTCAACCGCCATCGACCATTTGGTAGGTATGCAAGAAAGCTAATTTCGAGCTTTTAAAACCTTGTAAAACTACTATCGACCATTTTGATTGGCCCGTCGCAACTATCGATACACGCTGCGTATCAAAGTCTGATCGGAAAATGCTTGTCTGTAGCTGGGGTTGTCATGGCGATTGCGCTCTAGCAGCCTTTCAATTTCGGGACATTGCTTTGTCGCTAAAACCAGGTCACAAAGGCTACGATTGACTTCGAGCGCATCAGTCAAGGCGACGTTGCCCTGTTGAGCGATGCCAGTCTTGAACAGATTCAATTTTCGCAGTGATGAGTTATTTTTGAGATAGTGCGCTATGGTGATTGCCCCCTGATCGCCAACGTAGTTTGCCTTTGATCCCAAAACTTTCGTTGATGCGCTATAGCCCAAATCCAAACTCCTCAAGCTTTGATGATGCGTGATTGACTCTATCAGCGCGCCGCACCCTTTGCCTTGAATGCCGTTACTCGCAAGACCTAAATCGGTCAACGTCTGATTCTCGCTGAGTCCATCGGCAATAATCTTAGCGCCTTCATCCTCCAAACAACTTACGTTCAAAAACAAGCCGGTGATGCGATTATTTTCTCGAAGCAAATGGGACAACTGTTCTGCGTGCCGCGCACCGATTTGATTGCCACCTAAGTACAAGCGCTCAACGGTACGATTGGTAGAAATGAGCGTCTCTAGAATGGCAGCGAGACCCTCATCGCCTAATTGTGTGTGCACCAAATCCAAGCTTCGAATCGCGCGATTGTGGCGCAGCATCGCTGCCAAATGAACGGCGCCCGCAACGCCGATTGGGTTGCGCTTGAGCCACAGGCCGGTAACCGATTCGTTGTCGCGTAGGGCTTGCGCGATGGCCTCTACACCCCGATCCGAAATGGCATTGCAGCCCAAATAGATCACTTCCAGGCAATTGTTTTCTTGCACTAGTCGCGCAACTTTCTGAGCTCCCACATCACCAATCCCATTGGTGCCGAGCAGCAAACTAACAATACTGGTGTTATGGCTTAGCGCATCCGTGATCATCTGTGCTCCCGCCATCCCAATGCTTTGCTTGCACAAGTCCAATCGGCCATCCGGCACAATGGTGCCGCGCGGGAAGATCGTAGTTTCGGTTAGGGGCTGATTTTGATGAAGGAAGACGACAAGCGCTCGGAGATCAAGCAAAACTTGCTCTGACGATTCTATCGGCTGTGGAAGTGGGCAGTGCAGTTGTTCAAACATCGCGATCTCACCATGGATAAGGTGCATAGTCCTTCAGAAAACAGCCAAACTGCGGGGCTTGCGTCTCGTTGAGTCCTCTGGCAATAGGATCGTACACGCGCGCCATGCCATCAACGGTGTCGAGCGGTGTATAGGCGTTTTGAATTTCTTCTATTCTTGCTTTGACTGGCATCGGGTTCTCATTGGTAATCCATCCAGTGTCTACACTATTCATATAGATGCCGTCCTTTGCATAGTCTGCAGCCGCGGTGCGCGTCATCATGTTTAATGCAGCCTTTGCCATATTGGTGTGCGGGTGATTGCTGGTTTTGGTTTCGCGGCTAAACTGACCTTCCATCGCGGAAACATTGACAACAAAGCGTCGCGCGAAGGCTGAGTTCATCAATAATGGCTTGAGCTTGCTGTTCAAAATAAATGGTGCGATGGTGTTCACCAACTGCACTTCAAGCATCTCGATCGTACTGACGGCATCGAGTTTTTGTACCCAACTATTGGTCGGTCGTAAATCCACCTGCTGGCCATCCGCGTCGAGATGACGCGGTGGAAAAAAAGCATTGATAGCTTCAGGAAGTTGGTAGGCGTCGAATGTGCCACGTCTGAAACGCGCCTCCATCAGTTCGGCATGCCGCAATTGAGCATGGGTGGGTGCATGCTGATCGTTCCTAATCATCTGCCGCGCTTGTGGCGAAAGCTGATTGAAGGTTTGATTCTCAAGATCCAACAAGTGCTGATAAAACGCCAGCGGACGCTTGATGGTTTGAGCGGCGTTATTGATAACAATGTCGAGGCTCGATTCGGTTTGCAGTAAATAGTGTGCAAAGGACTCTACTGCTGGAATGCTGCGTAGATCGAGCGCATGAATTTCAAGCCGATCACACCACTTAAGAAAGTCTGATTGTGTGGCATAGCGGGTTGCGCATTCGGCTGGGAAGCGCGTAGTTAAAATGACGCGTGCGCCGTCGCGCAGCAAGCGCAGGCCCAACTGAAAGCCAATCTTAGTGCGAGCGCCGGTCAACAATGCCGTGCGCCCGCTTAAATCGGCGCGCTGTTGTCGCTTTTTGAAATTCATTTCGGCGCACACGGGACACAGCAAATGATAGAAAAAATGCAGCTGGGTATAGAGTTGTTTGCAGACGTAACAAGAGATCGGGCGATGCAACTGCACCGCTGCCGCCGCCACATCTGGCGGCAAAGAATCATGGTTGGATCCAACGGCTGCACTACCTGAAGAGCCAGCCACAGAATCAGCGGTCAACGCTCTAATGGCTAGTTGATCAGGTTCGCTCATCAATTGCGGCACACTGTATCGCTTTTGATGTTTCACCATCGCGGTAGCGTTTTTCAATTTCTGGTCCGCCGCGTCCCGTTGTTGAAGAC
>JAYVAQ010000461.1:0-6540 GCA_043750875.1 Rhodanobacteraceae bacterium | reverse complement strand
CAGCGGCAATGTTTTAGGTGGCATCTTTGACGCCTCGGTCTATGGCATAGACTATGATTTATCGCTCTTTTCCAACTTCACCTACTTGCTAGACGATCCAGATTTTGGTGATCAGTTCAATCAGTTTGATCAGCGCAAAATTTATGGCGGCGCGGCTAGCAATGTTTGGAGTGGCGAGAACTCGATCGGAAATCAGTGGAAACTGCGTGTTGGTAGCGAAGCGCGCACCGATCTTATCGCTGCCGTGGGTTTGAGCCGCACCCAGCAACGCGGCTTGCTAGAAAGCATCCGCAATGATCGGGTACGCGAGGCTAGCATCGGCGTTTATGTCGATGCCGAATACAAATTTAGCCCGCAGTGGCGCAGCTATTTTGGCAGCCGTATTGACCATTACGATTTCAGCGTCACTGGTTTGAACTGCGCGTTTCAGCAAGCTTCCTGCTTAAATTCTGGCGCTACCTCTGCTAGCATTAGCTCGCCCAAAGCCAGCCTTATTTACACCTTGGGTAAGCCACTGGAGCTTTATTTAAGCGCCGGCCGGGGCTTTCATTCCAACGACGCACGCGGAACCACGGCACGCATTGATCCGCGCAGCGGTGATCCACTGCAGCCGGTAACGCCTTTGGTGGCATCAATTGGCAGCGAGTTGGGTGCGCGCGTTTTCGTCAATGATCGCTTGAACGCAACGCTTGCCTTGTGGCAGCTCAACATCGATTCCGAACTCGTGTTTGTGGGCGATGCTGGCAATACCCAGGCCAGCAGGCCAAGCAAGCGCCAAGGGGCAGAACTTGGCGTGTATTGGTTTCCCAGTGAAATCTGGAATGTCGAACTTGAAGCCAGCTATACCGATAGCGAATTTGATGATACGGACGCTATCGGTAGAAAAATTCCTGGCTCGATCCCATTAATTGTAAGCGCGGGCCTCAATGCTGAATTTGACAATGGTTATTCATTCGGAGCGCGCGTGCGCCACTTCGGTCAATACCCGCTAATTGAGGACAATAGCGTTACATCCAATGGTTCAACTTTGCTCAATCTGCGCGCAGCCAAACGCTGGCAGCAATTGAGCCTCAGCGCGGATTTACTCAACGTGCTCAACTCAAAAGCGCACGATATTGATTACTACTATGCTTCTAGATTGCCCGGGGAACCAGTAGGCGGCGTTGACGATATCCACTTTCATAGCTTTGAGCCGCGTGCATTGCGCGTGACTGTTGCATATCAATTTTAATAGCTGGTAATGCGGGATTTATTGCGCGGCCGCACATTGGCCCAATTTAGTCATGAGCGCCTGCAACTCCGGCGGGCGTCGTCCTGACGAAACCAAGGGAGCCAGCAATTCACACGCTGCCTGTTTGTTGCCCGCCGCCAGGCGCACTTCGGCGAGCGCAATGTAGGCACCCGCGTCCTTTCGCAAAGCCAAATTTAATTGTGCCAAACGCTCAGCCTCGGCGATATCGGCGATTAACAGGTAAAATTTCACCGCGTGCTGCGCGTACGCCGCAGGAAATAACTTCAAGCGTTCGCCATAGCTGATTTTTGCGCGCACTAACCACTTTTGCGCAGCCACGGCATTGCCGTCCTTATTTTCCAATACCGCCAAACCAGCCATATCTTCAGGATTTTTGCTCTGCGCGATCACCTTACGATAAATTTCGCGCGCCTCGCCAAATTGCCCTACTCGCACCAAACACTGAGCCAAATGCGACATTGCCAGCGAGTAGCCGGGCAAACGCGTTAAGGCACTGCGAAAAAAACGCAGCGCTTGCTCTGGTTGATCAAAACGCAATAGCGTGATGCCTTGCTGCGTGTGCAGCCACGCCAAGGGCATAGGCGCAACGTCGGCATACATAAACTGCGCCTGATGAAAATGCTCACTGGCGCAGGCTAATTCGCCCCGATCAATACAGGCATGTGCCAACTGCACCAGCTCGGCGTATTCCTTACCTGTGGTCAACGGCGCATTTGGAACTGCGCGCGCACTAAGCCGAGTTAGGCTGCGCGCATTAGCGATTTCTAATCGCAACGCCGCCCCGGATTGCGCATCACTCAGTCGATCAAGCAGCGCCAAGGCGGCATCAAACTCATGCATATGCGAAAAAAACGTCGCTGCTAGCAGCAATGCATCTGCATCTGATTCTGGGCTAGTGCTTAGCTCACGCGCCAATGCATGGGCGTTATCTAAATCAGCCATCGCCCCTAAAGCTTGATAGCGTTGAAACAAAACCCCAGCGCGTACAGAGCGTGAATGCGGCGTGTCTTGCTCTGGCAAATTTTGCAGGCGTGCATCAAGCTGCGTTAAATAAGCGGCGCCGTCAGTCGTTGCGCGATCTTGCAGCGACAGCGGATAGTTCGGTAATGCCAGCACCATAGGCAATACGATTGGTGCTGGCGGAATATCTAGTGTTGCGGGATTTTGAGTTTTCAGCGGAGTGCTGCACGCGCTTGCGAGCAGCACCCAGCAAAAAACAATGACACGTTGCGGCATTTCCAACTTAGTTTGGCTCTGCAAGGAATGGGAAGTCGCTGAGATTATTAAAGTTGTCGTTCGCAACGTTGTCACTAACGCCTGGGCCTACGACTGCACCTAAGGTGTCATCAATAATGTCGCGGTTCAAAGTCCGGCCGCCACATTTGCCAGCAACGCCTAATTCCACCGCAAGATATTCATCACAAGCGGGCTTGCTGATATCAATAATTAAGCGGTCATCGACTAACACACTGGCCAGCGTTGCGGGCGGCAACAACGAATTTGCACGGCCATCTAAGGTATCGAGTGCGGCCGCGTTGTTCGCCATTTCAGTGGTGAACTGGGTCCAGTTGGAGGCGGGGCCAGGCGCGCGGTTGTACGCATCCTTCAACGCGGTTCCGGTGCCTGGCAATACATTAATCAACGCCGTGTTGATCGCAGGGCGACCTTCGCGGTCGATTTGGCCACTGGATAAAAACGCGCAGCTTTGCCCAGAAATTGACGTCAAGCGATTCAAATTAACGCGTCCGCTTGATGGCAAGTTTAATACGGTAGTTGTGTAATCTAAAGTGGCGTTATTGCAGCCGCTAAACGTTAAAACCACATCACCAAAGGGAAATGACTTGGTACCGGCGGAATTTCCGGTAGGCGGGAAAGTGCCGCCACTGGTGTAACGCAGCGGTACCGTCGCGGTTGCGCCGTTGATCGCACCGACACCCACCAGCCAGAACTGTCGGCCACCGTTGTCATGCGTGTGCCAAGCGACATTTAATCGATCAGGGCCACCCGCGGTTGGAATCACTTCAAGGCTGAGGCCGTGCCCAGGGTTCGCTGCGTCATACCAGCCACCCGATATGCCGGGGCCAATGCCGGCACCGCCGGTACGCGTGGTTGTACTATAGACCTTTAGGACATTGCGTGTGCCACCGTCGCTTAGCGCTGCGTTTGGAATGCCAATCGCGATGGTAAGGGTATTGAGATCACGAAAAAAGTTTGAACCTGGGTTGGTAAAACGTGGCGCGACGGCGGCGCGTGTCGCGTTGAATGCGTTCAAATCAAAAAAGAATGGGTCATCGCGCAAGCCGGTATAAACACGAAAGCCACCAGTGCCATTCACCGTGCGTCCAACACTACCGGAAGCGCTCATCCCAGGAAAGCCACTGCATTCAAAGCGCGTGGAGCCAGGAAATTTGCACGTAACAACGCGCTCGGTTCCGCCGTTATCGATGAAAATCCGGTAGTCAACTGCGCTCGAAAAACTAGAAGCCGAGTTTGCGGCTGGGAACAAGGTCGCCACAAAAATCGTTTCGGCAGGGTTTCTTGGATTGACGAAGGTGTAAATATCGTTGAGATCCGCAGCAAGATCATTGGTGGCCAACGGACCATCCCGGTGATCTGCAGCCCAGCTTTGTGTGGCGACCAATAATGACAATGCAAAAAAACTGCAAAGGCGATTAATTTTCATCTGGCTCTACTCCTAAATTAAGTGCGAGGTAAATTCCATGGAATTCGCGGGACGATACGTCGCCCAAACGAATTTTGGATGCAAAAAAGTTTACAACTAGTACGACGCAGCAAACGCCAGCAAAGGTTGGACGCTTGCAGCACAAAATGCTGCCCTAACTTTGAGGGTAAAAACCGTGCCGGCAATGGTGCTGAGCGGTTCGGCACTCACCAAACCCAAATTTTTGGTGGCACACCCAAGTCTTTGGCCCGCAAATCGCTAGATCTTCGTGTAGTGGATTAACACCCAGCAATCAGGCTCCTGGGTGATCTGTTAATTGGGCGAAGCAGCACCGCGTGTATCCCCTATCGCCAGGGTGATAATTTTTTTAAGAATGGATTTGAATAGCGCGAAATTAATCCGCAGCAGGGAATCGCTGAAACGAAGGTTTATATACAAGTCTCGCCGAAAGGCGGCACAAAAAAATAAGAGGGGCGTCAATCATGAACCCAAAGACGATCGCAGTAGGACTGGTATTGGTGGCCGTTTACTGGGTGTACGCTGCATTTGCATCGTATACGCGCGGCAAAACCGGAATTTGCCTTGCGCAAGGCGTCGCTGCGTTGGCCTTTGCTGGACGCGGGATATTTGAGTGGCGCAAGGCGAATCGAAGTTGAACGAGATGGACAGCTCAAAACGCGTGCTTAGCTTTCTTTTCATCACTGCACTGCTTTGCTCGCAGTCAGTGCTGGCGGCGCCACTCGATGCGCAACCCGTAGCAATTACGCCGTGTGAAGCGCCCTTACTGCTGCACCTACGTCCACCTGCATCCGCCTCAGAAACGCTGGCACCCGAATCGTTTGAGCTGTGTGACGAATCGGCGCTGACGGAATTTTTACCCCTACCAGACGCAGAGGGAGAACCGCAAACACAACTCGCGGCGTCGGGAATGAAGCTTCAGCTGAACCGCACTGATGGTGGCATGCGCGTACAGCTTAGGCTAGGTCAATATAATGCCCAGGAGATCGTACTTGCGAGCAACGCGCCTGAGCGGGCGCTGCGCTGGGAAACGCTGGACTTTGATCAGCCCGAGCCCTCACAGGCGTTGCCCAAATTGCGCGCCCGAGTGGAACAGCGCCCGACTAGCACTTTGTTGTCGCAGCACTTCAAACTCTATGCAGTCAATCAGCCCGCCGACGAAATCACCAGAAAGTTGCTCGCGTACAGTCAAGTAAAGGTCACTGGCCTCGAATTGGTCTGCAAAGAAAAGGTCACGCTCAATTTCGAGGCCGTGGCTTTGGGTCAAATACTCGCCTTGATCGCGGACAACTGTAATTTATCGATGCGCACGCCCGCCAATGGCGCTGCTTGGCACTTTGTGCATCCAAAGGTCAATCCAGACGTCGCAAAGCCACCTGAGTTTGCCGACTATGAAGCCGAACTCGAACACAGGGTTCTTTTGGAAAAGCAAGGTTTGAATGCTGCCTTTACCGCAGAAGAATCGCTGTTTGAGTTGGCCGAACTGGCGCGGCTGCAAAAAAAATACGCCAAGGCGCGCGGCTATCTAGCGCAAATTCGTGCCTTGCCCGAGTCGTGGTTTGCCAGCAGCGATACGCGTATTGATATCGCACTGGCGCGGATAGAAACACAGGCTGGGCAGTTCATCGTCGCGCAAAAAATTCTAGACCAGGCACTGCGCACACTCGATCAGAATGACCCCGACCAGATCAGCGTGGAACGCGCCGACGCACTAGAAATTCGCGCGCAACTTTTAGCTGCGCAGGGGAAATATTCACAAGCCGTCGACACCGCACATACCGCACTCGCCGTAGTTGAGCAATTGCCGTTCGGCGAATGTGAAGACTCCGCCTGTCAAGAACGTGAGCAAATACTGTTAAAAACCTTGGCGAATGCGCAACTTGCGGATCAACAATGGGCGGGCGCTGAGCAAAGCTTGCGCCGTGCACTTTGGCGCGTGCTTTGGGACAACCCAGCGCGTTTATGGGCGATAGAAGCTTTGGCGAGTTCTCTACAACAACAGGGCAAGTCAGACTTACAAGTATGGGTCAACGTATTCGAGGACGCGCAACGGCGTCATAACGCCAGCGACCCAGGCGAAAATGTTGACGCATCCGTGCAATGACAACTTCGTGCAGCACGGGAACTGGCGGTGCGCGCATTGAATGAACTCAAGCCCGAAATTGCACTCGTCTGGTGGAACCGCGTACGTTCACTCCGGCTGCAATTGTTGGGCCAAGATCATGCCCGCACGCGCGCCGCTACGCTCGAAATTGCCGTGCTTGTGGAGTTGGTAAAATTTGAAGGCGTTACCCCCGACTTCGCGATTCCGGCACCAAGCTTGAGCGAACTCGCGCAGGTGTCTGACGATGCACTTCCGGCAGGTTTGAGCAAGCACGTCGCCGAGCTTGAGCACAATCTTTTGTCGGACGCATTTGCGCAATTTACCACTGACCCCGTAAAAACATCAGCGACTATTTCGCCGCAGCAGCGCGCCACAAGGGCCACTTGGCTCGCTGCTGCGGCGAAATAGTCGCTGATGTTTTTACGGGGTCAGTGGTAAATTGCGCAAATGCGTCCGACAAAAGATTGTGCTCAAGCTCGGCGA
>JAYVAQ010000460.1:0-3434 GCA_043750875.1 Rhodanobacteraceae bacterium | reverse complement strand
CGCTGAGTGATCAGCTGGCCGCAGCCATCGCAACGAAGCAGTTCGATTTTATCGTTTGCAATATCGCAAACCCGGATATGGTAGGCCACACCGGCATTTTGGCCGCAGCGATTCAAGCGGTGGAGGCCGTGGATCTAGCGCTTGGGCGCATCGAGCAAGCGATTTTGGCTGCCGGTGGCGTCATGCTCGTCACTGCAGATCACGGCAATCTAGAGCAGATGTGGGATTTCGAAAGCAATCAAGCAAACACGCAGCACTCAATGAATCCGGTGCCACTGGTGTTGATTGCGCCGCAAAGCACGTTTGAGTTGCGCGCAGGCGGCGCACTGAAAGATATTGCCCCGACGCTGCTTAAATTGATGCAAATCGAGCAACCGGCGGAAATGACCGGTGAGGCCTTGCTGTAGTTCGATGCGCGCGCATTTCGCCAGCGCAATAGCCCTGCTTTGCTGGGCAAATTTTGCACACAGCCAGGCAATCGCGGGCAAAGCTGACAGCGCCGAGGTGCGTGAGCGCTTGAGCGCACTGCGGCGGGAAATTGCGGCGGTGAATGCGGTGCTTAGCGCCAAATCCAGTGAGCGCGACAGCGCCGCGAATGATTTGCGCAGCGCTGAGCTGGCGATCGCGGCCTCGGCGCGCACCGTGATCGAGTTAAATATTCGCTTGAATAACAGCGCGCTGGAATTGGAGGCGCTAACGCAACAAGAGCTGCAGCTCAATGCCAGCCTTGCGCGTGAGCGCGAAGTATTGGCGCGGCTGCTGCGTTCGGCTTATGCGATCGGTCAGTTAGAACAAGTCAAACTGGCGCTTAGTCAAGAAAAAGTCGCCAAAGTCGGGCGCGTTTTGGCTTATCACACCTATGTCAATCAGGCGCGGATTAGTGCCATACAAAATATCCAGTCCAATCTCAGCGCGCTGGAGCAATTACGCACTCAAATTGCGAACAAGCAAATCGAATTAAATGGACTGATCGCTGATGAGGCGAAAAATTCGGCGAACTTAACCCTGAAACGCGCCGCGCGCAGCGAATTGCTGGCGCGATTGGCGCTGGAAGTGCAAAGCGGCGAAGTGCGCTTGAGCGAGCTTAGTGCGGATCAGCAGCGCTTAAACGATTTGCTCAATCGCTTAAGCGATCTGTTGAGCGACATCCCCAAAGTGCTACCGAACGCCGGCGCATTTGCACGCCTCAAAGGCGCGCTTGCCAGTCCGTTGGCAGCGCCTGCGGCGCAGATCAGTAACTTCGGCGTGCTGACTGAAAATGGCCGTGCTGCAAGCGGCATTGTTTTGGCAGCACCTCTTGGTTCCGAAGTACGAGCAGTCGCAGGCGGGCGCGTGGCATTCAGCGATTGGCTGCGCGGTTTTGGCTTGCTCATCATTATCGACCATGGCGATGGTTATTTAAGCCTTTACGGGCAGTGCGAAACAGTGCTGAAAGCCGAAGGCGATTGGTTAGATGCCGGAACCGTTATTGCCACCAGCGGCCAAATTGAAGCGCTGGGGCCTGGGCTGTATTTTGAGCTAAGACAAAAGGGCAGGCCGGTGGATCCGGCCGCTTGGTTTAGGCGTTAGCGATTCGTTATCGCTTCTTTGAAGAAACTTCAAAGCCACGCATGTAGCGACGACAATAAAACTGTCACCCCGGCGCACGCCGGGGCCCCTGGATCGATAACACTAAAAAACGCAAATTAACGTTACCAAAAGTTTTGAAATCCGGCTTTGCAGCTTTCATGGATCCTCAGCGCAGCCGGGATGACGTCGTGCAAGTTTCATCGGGCAAAATTGAGCGAAGCCCACTATTGTGCTGACTAAGGATTTTCAAAGCCGTTACGAAATAAAATGTCGCTAGTCGTCACGGGTGTAATGCACGTTGGCAAATTTGTGGTGATGCGTGCTTGCAATGTCGTAATTTGAGTCGGGTGCAAAGCTAAGGTTACGCCGCCGCAGGCCACACCGCCGGGCGAGGTCAAATGGCAATAGCTCATTAACGTGCGGCCTGTGGCCAATGCCGGACGACGAAAAATTACTGCTCGATTTGCCAGAAACCAGCATCGAAAGCACTCGTGATGTCCCGGCTTGGTTCGCTTGCCAGTGGTTCCCGAACTCGACCAACTGTGCTTGGCTGGCGTTGGTATCGGTATTGTTGAAAGGATCCGGCGCGGTGCGCAAAAAAGTGGTGCCTTGCACCAGGGTTAAATCGACATCACGTTCATAAATTACATTCATTGCCGCGAACAGGGCGGCTAGATAGTTCGTCGCGTTGGTGGTGTTGTCGGCAAATTTCAGGCTGAGCAATTCGTTATCAGTATCTACCGCAATCACTGCTTGGCGGGTCGCCGCATTCGGGCTCGGTGTCGCTTTACCAGAACCGATAATGGGCACTCCCAGCGGATCTAGGCCGGAGCCTGGAACGGCACCCCCACACGAACTCGATAACGCCTCGCCTTCGGGTGCGAGCTTGGATGTTTCAACCAAGCGCAGTTTCAGATCACCGGATTTGCGGTCGCCTTGCAAATCAAAAGTACCATCCGTCGCGATCAGCATTCCAACCGCGCGGCTGCCATCAGGTGCGATGCCGATGCTCAAAAGTGGTGCGTCTGCGACGCTACTGTCCGCGATAAACCAAGCCCAATCACTGCTTGCAATTTCGTGTTTGCCGCTATACAGCACTTTTTGTTGATATCAAAAGCAGTAATATTTGCGCCAGCGCGCAATATTGCGTTCAACTGAAGGAATTTATATGCGATTGCTTAGTATCGTTATAACCGCTGCTTTTACTCAATCTGCTGTGGCAAGCAGCAATGATATGGACGCACAGTTAGCAAGTGATATTGCACAAGTCACCCGACGTGATGGTACAGCGACTGAACTCAGCGTCTCGGGTACAACAAAAACCATTGATTTTAATGGCACCTTTCAAAATGTCATGGTAGCCAAAGTTAACAACGACGAGTTAGTTTTGGCCTGTGTGGATGATTTGCCGCAAGCTAGCGCATTTTTTGGACGCAATTTAGGTGCGTCAGGAATTAGCAGTGCCACGAATTCTGGCAACACACTTGCAAATGTGGCTGCACAACACGGTATGAGCATGCAAGAATTTCAGCTTTATTCGCAGCTTATTGCAAATGCCCAAACCGCCGATTCCACCCGCGCACCGACTACTGCAGCGGTGTTTTCAATAGTAAACCTTGATGGTGCAGGGGAGGGGTTTAACGATCCGGCAGCACCTTTTGCCAACGCCCCAGGGAATTCCGGGGCAACTTTGGGCGCACAGCGTTTGGCGCTATTTGCTGAGGCCGCGCGTATCTGGGGGCAAAACTTAGACTCCACTATCACTGTTCGTATTGGTGCTAATTTTGATCCATTGACTTGCACCCCAACAAGTGCTGTTTTGGGTAGTGCGGGTGCCGCCGCTGGTCATTTGGATTTTGCCAATG
>JAYVAQ010000459.1:0-8425 GCA_043750875.1 Rhodanobacteraceae bacterium | reverse complement strand
TGCTGGAGGAAATTGGCGCAGCGGCAACGCCTAAGCTGTTGGTGATGAATAAGATTGATTTAATTGACCAACGCCCCCAGTTTGAACCTGGCGAACGGCCACGTGTCTGGGTTTCGGCGCATACCGGCGCAGGAATGGCGGAGTTAAAGCAAGCGCTAATGAGTTTATTACCGGCTTCGCGCGGGCATTGGGCGAATGCTGGGGCCGATGGGGTTTTGCTCAACGAATCGGCAAGCTCGTGATATATCGGCTTAAGTTTTAAGAAAGCAGTTACGGTATAAAAATAATATTTTGAAAGGTGATTACATGGCGTGGAATGAGCCCGGAAGCGGCGGAAATGGTAGCGATGGTAAAAGTCCAAATGACCCGTGGGGCAAGGCATCAGGCAATAGGCCCGGTGGCGGCAAGTCTGGTGGGCCACCGGATTTGGAACAGGCGCTGATAGATTTGAAGAATAAATTTGGCGCACTTTTCGGTGCCAAACCACGTCAGCGCAATAGCGGCTCAACGAACTCCGGAAGTGAAGGTGAGGGGAGCGGCGGTTTTGGTGTGTTGATCGCTATGGTGATTGGCCTAGTCGTGCTTTGGGCGGCGATGGATTCCTTTCACATTATTAGTGCGCGCGAGAAAGGCGTGGTGTTGCGCTTCGGCAAGTTTGATCGCATCCTGATGCCGGGTTTGAACTACACCTGGCCGCGGCCGGTTGAAATGGTCACTCGTGTCGATGTCACGCAGGTGCGTTCAACCAGCGAAAAAGTACGTATGTTGACCAAAGACGAGAATTTGATCGACATCGATTTTGCGGTCCAATACACAGTCGATGATCCATTGCAGTTCGCCTACGGCATTGACGACCCGGAAAGAACCTTAACTCAGGTTTCCGAAGCTGCGATCCGCCAGATTGTTGGTAGCCGCACGCTGGATGATGTCTTGGTAGGTAGCCGTGGCGAAATTGCCAATGATGCACGCAAAGTGATGGAATCAATTTTACGGGACCGCTATCACGCGGGCATTTTGATTAGTTCGGTGAATATGCAAGATGCTTCCGTGCCTTCAGAAGTCAAAAACTCCTTTGACGATGCCATTCGTGCGCGTGAAGACGAGCAAAAACTTGTCAATGAAGCACTCGCTGAGAAAAGCAAACTCGTGCCCGGCGCCGAAGGCCGATCCGCGCGGCTTTTGCAGGATGCTGAAGCGTATCGGGACGTGTTAATTGCCACCGCAAAAGGTGAAGCGAGTCGTTTTGATCAATTGGTTGCTGCCTACAAGCTGGCACCAGAAGTGACGCGCAAGCGCCTGTATTTGGAAACCATGGAATCTATCTATGCCAAAACCCCCAAAGTGCTTATCGATAAGCAAACCGGTGGTGGCAACAGCATGATTTACTTACCGTTGGATCAATTGCTGCAGCAAAAAAGTGCGAATGAAGTGCTGCCGCAAGCGACCTCGGCATCCAATATTGAGGGGCAGAAATAATGCGAGCATTAGCGATTCCAATCGCCGCGATTGTGGCTTTAATTGCGATGATGTCGATGTATGTGGTGCGCCAAGACGAACTAGCCATGCTTTTGCGTTTAGGGCAGATTGAAAAAACCTCCGTCCCGCCGGGCTTGCACTTCAAATTGCCGTTTGTGAATACCGTACGCCGATTTAGCGCGCGTTTGCTTTCCCTTGAAAACCCGCAGGAGCGTTACTTAACCGGCGAAAAGAAACACGTGTTAGTCGATTCAGTGGTGAAATGGCGTATCACTGACGCCGGATTGTTTTACAAAGCGTTCGCGCAGATTGGTGCGGATACCTCGGCCGCCAATAGCCGGATCTCGCAAATTGTTAAAGATCGTTTACGTGATGAGTTCAACAAGCGCGCGCTCAAAGATTTGGTTGCAAGTGCGCGTCAAGACATGATGGATCAGATCATTTCTACCTCCGGCGAAGCATTACGCGCGTTCGGCATCGAGGTTGTGGACGTGCGCATCAAGCGCATCGAGCTACCCGACGAAGTCAGCGAATCCGTGTTTCAGCGTATGCAGTCCGAGCGCAAGCAAGTCGCCGATGGACTACGTGCAAATGGCCGCAAGCAAGCCGAGCAGTTACGTGCCGAAGCGGAAAAATTGGCGAACGTGGTGATCGCGGACGCTGAGCGCCAGTCGCAGATTATGCGCGGCGAAGGCGATGCTAAAGCGGCAGAAATTTATGCCAAGGCTTACAACACCGATCCAGAGTTTTATGCGTTTTATCGCAGTTTGGAGGCGTATCGTAAAAGCTTCCAAGCCCAACAAGGAAACGTCTTGGTTTTGGATCCAAACAGCGATTTCTTCAAATATTTCGATAAGCAGCGGCCAGCGCCGTAACCGGAGCAAAGCGTCGTGCGTGCGTTAATGGTGCACGGCGCGGGCGGCGGCGCGTGGGAATGGTTGATTTGGCAGCGCGTGTTTGAAGCTGCGGGTGCCCTGACTCACGCATTTGATTTGTCGCCGAATGGTGCGTTGGCCGCAACGCACTATTCGCATTATTTAGTGCAAGTGCACGAGCAGATACAACTGTTCAAACCTGACTTGCTGATTGGTGCGTCCTTGGGTGGATTGCTTGCGGCGGAGGCTTGTGCAGCAACTACCTCGGTTCGCGCACTGATTCTAGCTGCGCCCATGCTAAAAAGCGGTGTTGCAGGCAGTGAGGTTGCTTCGCCAATAAAGCGCTGGGCGCACGCAACGGAATTGGCGAAGACGGCGCGTGCACTTCCCGATGCAGATTTTGCCGCAATCGCCTTTGCCCATGCCCGATGGCGTGATGAAAGTGCGTTGGTACTAAATGCTGCTTACGCAGGTCGTGATTTTCCTTCGCGCAGGTGTGCGAGCTTGATGCTGATCGCCGAAAACGACCGCGATGTGCCGGAGTTGGCTTTGCGCACCTGGGCGCATAGCGATCAAATGGACGTGCAATGCGTGCGCGATGCTAGCCACGCGGGCCTGTTGCTCGGGCAATCTGCGGCATTGACTGCGGAATTGGCGTACCGTTGGGCAGTTGCTGCGCTGGCAAGCTCATGTTCGATTTGAGCAAGAATAGTTTTGATGAGGTAGTGCTGGGCTGTGGCGGTGATCCACAGGCGCAGCCGGACGAGCATGCGCATTTGTTGCGAGCATACTCGCAAGCGCAGCGGGCCTATCACACCGTGCAACACTTGGCGGAATGTTTGGCGCACTTGCGAGTTGCCTGCGCGGAAAAGCCTGCCGAAATCGCGCTTGCACTTTGGTATCACGATGCGATTTATCGCCCAAAGCGTAGCGATAATGAAGCGCGATCCGCACACTGGTTTAGCTTTCGTGCGCAACAATTCGGTATTGCGCCTAGCTGTACAGCGCGTTTAACAGCAATGATTTTGGCAACGCAACATGGGGCCGCGGGGTTGCCTGCAGATGCACAAACCCAACTTTTGTTGGATATTGATTTGGCGATATTGGCAGCATCGGCTGAGCGATTTCAGGAATATTGCACGCAGATCCGATTTGAATATGCGTTTGTGCCAACAGCTATTTTTAACGCCAAGCGGGCACAGGTCTTGCGCGAATTTCTGTTGCAGCTAAAAATTTATCGTAGCCCCTTTGGCGCTCAGTTTGAAGCGACGGCGAGGCTAAACTTGAAGACTGAAATTTCGAAGCTGATGGAGTCGTAATGGCAACGTCTAAAAACATTAACGCCAGAAACGCGACCAATCCGGGCCCAGTGAAGAGTGAACCTAGCGCACTCGCGCGTATTCGCGTGGTATTGGTAGAAACGCTGTACGCGCGAAATATTGGTGCGACTGCTCGCGCCATGAAGGTGATGGGTTTAAGCCGCCTGTATTTGGTGAATCCGGCGGTGTTTCCAGATAAGCAAGCCAACGATTTAGCAGCCGGTGCCGCCGATCTATTGGAAAACGCCATCGTGGTATCTAGTCTGCGAAAGGCACTAGAAGGATGTGCGGTTGTATATGGAGCCAGTGCGCGGCGGCGCTTGATTCCAGTGCCAGAATTCACCCCGCGCCAATGCGCCGAACATGCGATTGCAACGTTGGCGGCCAATGACAACTTAGCGGAGGCGAGTGAGATCGCCGTTATTTTCGGCCCCGAGCCAGCAGGTTTGGATAATGCCTCGCTTGATTGCTGTCAGTTTCTCGTGCAAGTACCGGCCAACCCGGAATACCCATCACTGAACTTGGCCGCTGCGGTGCAAATCTTATGCTATGAGTTACGATTAGCGGCACTCGCGGGGCCGGTCTATCAGCCGCGCCAAGTGCCGGCACCTCTGGAAGCGTTCGATGCGTTTTTTCAGCATTTACTAAACACTGCCGAACAAGCGAATTATTTTGGCAACAAAAACGTCGCGATTACCAGTACGCAACTGCGCCGTATTTTTCAGCGACTGCAAGGATCAAGCGATGAGTTGAAAATGTTGCGGGGGCTTTTGAGTCAGTTGCAGCATGGGATGCATCAGGCCAAGATGCCTGAAATTTTAGGTAAGGAAACTCCTTAAGAAACCTCAGCAATTTTAAAGACACAGGATTGATGTGATGACCCAAATTACTACCGAATTAAAAGCTGCAGTATTTGATCGTTTAGTCGTGCACCTAGCGTCCCGTACCGACGTGCAAAATTTGGATTTAATGAATTTAGCGGGCTTTTGCCGCAATTGCCTTGCTAATTGGGTTGTGGAGGCGGCGGCCACAAATGGCGAGATATTCGACAAAAATGTGGCGCGCGCGGAAATTTACGGCATGCCCTACGAAACGTGGAAAGCGCAATATCAGTGCGAAGCAAGTCCTGAACAGTTGGCGAAATTCAAGCTTGTCGCGCATCCGGAGTAGGGCGCAAGCGCGCCTGCCGTTGTAGAATCGCCGGACTAATTGAGCAAAAGACAAGTGAGCAGGTATGAATATTATTGAGCTGCTGAACCCACTGCGCCAGCGCGCTGGCAAAAAATTAACCACTGGTTTGGATGATGCAACGCTGCTGCGATTTGCCGCGAACCATCCAGAACTTGAGCTTGCCGCGCAAGAAGCGGTTGCGGCGTTTCGCAAGTTTTCGGTTGAGTTCCCAGAATTACTCGATGCCGACGAAGCCGCGCAAATGGCTGCACTGCAGGCCGGTTACGTGAATTTTTACGCGGCAGACAATGTCAATCCGTATATCGCAATTGCCGCGCGTGGTTCTTGGATTATTACGCTCAAGGGCGCGGTCATCAATGATTGCGGTGGCTACGGCATGATTGGTTTAGGGCACGCACCACAAGAAGTTTTAGATGTGATGGCAGAACCGGCAGTGATGGCGAATGTGATGACGGCTTCCGCCAGCCATTTGCGTCTTGAACGCGCCTTGCGCGCGGAAATTGGCGCGACACGCGGCGGTTGCCCATACAGCCGATTTATTTGTATGAACTCAGGTTCTGAGTCAGTCACGGTTGCCGGGCGCATTTGCGATATCAACACCAAATTGATGACTGACGCGGGCGCGCGCCACGCGGGCAAAAGTGTCAAACGCATTGCAGTGAAAGGCGCGTTCCACGGCCGCACCGAACTGCCAGCAATGTATTCTGATTCTTCGAGCAAAGCCTACGCGCAACATTTAGCCAGTCACAAACACCATGAAAAGCAACTGATAACGATTTCGCCTTACAGTGTTGCTGAGTTGGAAGCTGCGTTTGCACAGGCGGAGCAAAACGGCTGGTATATCGAAGCGGTGTTTCTTGAGCCGGTAATGGGTGAAGGTAATCCGGGCCGTGCGTTGACGCGTGAATTTTATGATGCCGCGCGCCGTTTGACCGCCGCCCATGGCACGTTACTGTTGGTGGATTCTATTCAAGCCGGGCTGCGTGCGCATGGTTGTTTGTCAGTGCTTGACTACCCAGGGTTCGAGTCTGCGGTTGCGCCAGATTTTGAAACCTATTCCAAAGCGTTGAACGCGGGCCAATATCCGTTGAGCGTGCTGGCAATGAGCGAACGTGCGGCGAACTTGTACCGCACCGGCGTTTATGGCAACACCATGACGACAAACCCGCGCGCGCTTGAAGTGGCTTGCACGGTGATGAAGTTGATCACGCCTGCAATTAAGAAAAATATTGTCGCGCGTGGCGCCGAATTCGTCGAGAAATTATCCGCATTGCAAAAAGAACTGGGCGGCATGATTACCTCGGTGCAAGGCACCGGGCTGTTGTTTTCTTGTGAGCTATCGGATAACTACAAGTGCTATGGCGCGGGCAGCACGGAAGAGTTTATGCGCATGCACGGCATTGGCGTGATTCACGGGGGCACCAATAGCCTGCGGTTTACGCCGCATTTTAGAGTGACCAGCGCAGAAGTCGATTTAATCGTGGCAAATTTAAAGCACGCGTTAGTCAATGGCCCAAACAAATCTGTGAATGCACAGGAAGCGATTACGCAGATGCAGCAGGCAGCTTAATCGCGCTCCTCAACGTCACCATGGCTGAGCATCCAGAATACCTGCGCGCGATTTTGAATGCGGCGATTTACGATCTAGCGATTGAAACGCCGCTCGAATTTGCGCCTAAATCAAGCGCGCACCTTGGGGCGCGTATTTTGTTTAAGCGCGAAGATCATCAGCCGGTTTTTTCGTTCAAGTTGCGCGGTGCCTATAACAAGTTGTTGAAACTAAACGCCGCGGAGCGCGCGCGCGGGGTTTTAGCGGTTTCGGCGGGCAACCATGCGCAAGGCGTAGCGTTGGCCGCCAAGCATTTGGGCATCGATGCTCTGATCGTTATGCCAATCACCACGCCAAGCATCAAAGTCGACGCGGTGGCGGCGCATGGCGCAAAAGTCGTTCTGTATGGCGATAGTTTCGATGAAGCCGCAAAATACGGCCGTGGGCTTAGCGATCAGCGTGGCCTGACGTGGGTCCATCCTTATGATGATGTGGACGTCATCGCTGGCCAAGGTACAATCGGCATGGAGCTATTGCGGCAAGCCAATGATATCGGCGCGATCTTTGTGCCGGTCGGCGGTGGTGGTCTGATTGCAGGGATCGCTGCTTGGGTGAAGACGTTACGCCCTGAGATTAAAATTATCGCGGTCGAACCGGATGATGCGGCAAGCTTATCCGCAGCCCTTAGCGCCGGGCAGCCAGTGGACTTGGCGCAGGTAGGATTGTTTGTTGATGGCGTCGCAGTCAAACGGGTAGGGATAGAGCCATTTCGTATCGCCAAAACGTCGGTGGACGCCTGCGTGCAGGTCACTAGCGATGAGGTCTGCGCGGGCATCCGCGATATTTATGATGAAACCCGCACGGTGGTGGAGCCGGCTGGCGCGTTGGCATTAGCGGGGATAAAGAAGTTTTTGGCAGATGGCGGCAAAGTCGATGGCGCGCTAGTAGCGATTATTTGCGGCGCGAACATGAATTTTGATCGGCTGCGCCATGTCGCCGAGCGCGCGCAAATTGGCGAGCAGCACGAGGCAGTTTTTGGCGTGCAAATCCCTGAGAAAGCCGGAAGCTTCCTGAGCTTCTGCCAAGCCTTAGGCAAACGCGCCATTACCGAATTTAACTATCGCATGGGTGCGGGGCCTAACGCAGACGTGTTTGTCGGCATCGCGCTGCGCCGTGGCGCAGCAGAACGTGCCGAAATTGCCGAGTTGCTCAATCAAGCCGGCTATCACGCGCAGGATTTTAGCGACAACGAAGTGGCAAAATTGCATGTGCGCCACTTAGTCGGTGGGCGTGCAAATTATGCGGAGCCCGAACATTTGTATCGCTTCGAATTTCCCGAGCGCCCCGGCGCGCTGATGGATTTTTTGACCGCACTTTCCGGGCGCTGGAACATTTCATTGTTTCACTATCGTAATCATGGTGCCGCGTACGGACGCGTGCTTGTTGGTTTAAATGTCAGTGACCTAGATTTGCCAGAGTTGCACGCCAAGCTCGATCAAATCGGCTTTGCGCGTGTGGAAGAAACCCAAAATCCTGCGTTGAAGCAGTTTTTGGGGCCGGTTCGGCGGGACTTATCACCGACGTCGGGCGTATTGATACCGGTACGGCAGACATGAGCAGCGCCCCAGACGGCACACTAATCCCTGGCAACACGCGTTACGGATTAGCGCGTATTCTGAGCAAGCGCGGTATTTGCTCGCGCAGCGAAGCGGTCACGCATATTCGCGCAGGCCGCGTCAAAGTCGGGGGAGTCCGCGTCACCGATCCCGAATCGCCGACCGCACTTGATGCAAAAATAAAGTTTGATGATGCCGTTGCAGGCGCGGCAGCACCCATTTATTTGATGCTAAATAAGCCGCGTGGGTTGGTCGTCACCGCAAAAGATGAGAAGGGTAGAGCCACGATTTTTGATTGCTTTGATGTGCTGCCCGCGCGCCATATTTAGCATCAAATAAATGGGTGCTGCCGCGCCTGCAACGGCATCATCAAACTCTATTTTTGCATCAAGTGCGGTC
>JAYVAQ010000458.1:0-2215 GCA_043750875.1 Rhodanobacteraceae bacterium | reverse complement strand
CCCTGGCATGACCAGCACCAACATTAATAATGTCCTGGCGTATTTCCTACAAACCGTCGAATCCCCGCCACGTTTGGCGGGCAATGTATTACTTGTGCATGAAACGATGAATCAAACACTGCAGCCGCGCCAAGCTTGGCTTTATAACCCGGGCCAACGCCGAGTACGCAAAGCGCCGCAAGTTGGGTATGACAATCCCGGCACCGGCGCCGACGGCCTGCGCAGCAATGATATGACCGATATGTTCAATGGCTCGCTAGATCGCTACGAGTTTAAAACCGTTGGCAAGAAAGAAATGTATGTCAATTACAATAGCTATAAGGCACACGCTGCCGGCGTTAAATTTGACGATTTTGTGCGTCCGGGGTTTATCAATCCAGATTTAATGCGCTACGAGCTGCACCGCGTATGGGTTGTAGAAGCAACATTGCGCCCAGGTGCCAGACATCAAATGGCGCGACGCACCTTTTATTTAGACGAAGATAGCTGGCAAATTATGGCGCTTGATCATTACGATTCGGCCGGTAAACTTTGGCGTTATTCTGAAGCAGCCGGCATTAGTTATTATGATCAACCGCTGTTTTGGAGCACCACCGAGGCACATCACGATCTTAAGAGCGGCCGCTATTTGGCATCTGGCTTAGATAATTTGGAACAGAAAAGTTATATCTTTGGCACCGAGATGGAGCTCAATGAATTCAGCCCACAAGCATTGCGGACTTCGGGAACACGCTAATCAAGATTCGTCGTTGCGAACGCAAGAATATCGTCATCGCGAGGAGCGCAGCGACGTGGCGATCTCGGCGGTCTCAAGTAAAAACGAGATTGCTTCACTGCGTTCGCAATGACGAAACGGTCATTTTTAGCTTAAGTTTATGGTTTCGCTACTCTGTGGCTAGTTTCGGCGCGCGCAGCGCGTAAAATTCGGCGACAAACTGATCAAAGCGCTGCTCAGTAATCGCAGCGCGAATTCCCTGCATTAATTCTTGGTAATAATGCAGGTTATGAATGGTATTAAGCCGCGCGCCTAAAATTTCGTTGCACTTATCCAAATGCCGCAAATAACTTCGGCTGAAATTTTTGCAGGTGTAACAGCTGCAATTTGGGTCAATAGGCTGCGTGTCAAATTCATGCACGGCATTACGAATCTTGACTTGACCAAAGCGGGTAAACAAATGGCCGTTGCGCGCATTTCGAGTCGGCATCACACAATCAAACATATCGATGCCGCGTTTAACGGCTTCAACAATATCCTCCGGCCGCCCCACGCCCATTAAATAGCGCGGTTTATCCGATGGCAACATCGGCAAAGTGAAATCAAGTGTGTGATTGCGTTCTTCTTCCGGCTCGCCAACCGCTAAGCCACCCACCGCATAGCCATGAAAACCAATGTTAATGAGTTCGCGCGCACTTTTTTCGCGCAGATTTTCATAGGTGCTGCCTTGGACAATCGCAAACAGCGCGTTCGGATTATTTAGCCGATCAAATTCCGCGCGCGAACGTGCGGCCCAACGCAGGCTAAGTTCCATCGACTTGGCGGCCACATCTACAGTGGCTGGATAGGCGGTGCACTCATCAAAAATCATCACGACATCTGAATTCAGCGATGTTTGAATTTGCATGCTGACTTCAGGGCTCAAAAACACCTTGCTGCCATTAATCGGGGAGGCAAAGCGCACGCCTTCCTCAGTGATCTTGCGCATCTCGGCCAAACTAAATACTTGAAAACCACCCGAGTCCGTCAAAATCGGGCCATCCCAGCCCATAAATTGGTGCAAGCCACCGTGCGCCTCAATGACTTTGATGCCGGGGCGTAACCACAGGTGAAAGGTATTGCCCAAAATCATTTCCGCGCCGCTTTCGCGCAATTCCGGCGGCGTCATCGCTTTGACGGTGCCATAAGTGCCGACCGGCATAAAAGCTGGTGTTTGCAGCGTGCCATGCGGCAGCGTCAGCGCACCACGTCGAGCGCGTCCGTGCTGGGTTAGTAGTTGAAAGTTTATCGTCATCGTTTTGGTTCGAGGTGCCCGCTTTGAAATGGGCTGACCGTGAAGCATAGCGGCATCAGTGCGCGCAAGCAGCTTTGCTTTGGAGCGCGGTTCAATTTGATGTGATGTTCGCTAGCGAGAAACAGTTCCCTCTCCACGCCTGTAAATATCAATAAAATCAATGACTTCGCGCGGGGAGAGGGTTAGGGTGAGGGGTAAATTAAGCC
>JAYVAQ010000457.1:0-2121 GCA_043750875.1 Rhodanobacteraceae bacterium | reverse complement strand
GAGTGCTGGGGTTAAGTTCGATTTTTAAAGCCCGTGCAGCTTGTGCCAAATGTGCATTTTGAGCGTTGGTGGCTTTCGCGGCATTTAATGATTTGGCTTGCGCCCCGGCTTGCAAAGCATTGGCGTCAATTTCTAATAGTGCGGGCTCGGTGAAGCTAACTATATAAGTTTCTGGTTCATTGCCATGGATGTTGTCGGAATGCGGTGACTCGCTGAGCAATGTCGCGCTGAGTGCAAGCAATAATAAGTTAGCCATAAAAATCCGGGTGCATACAAGTACTGTGCTAACTACGAGTTTTACACAAGATTAGACGCACTGCTGTGCAGCTTGGGCCAATTCGCTGCTAATCCTCGAACCCATCCAAATAGACCGCAACGACGTCGGTATCCGTAGCGACATCATTGATTGGGTTGCTATCCGGCGGACTTGTTGATGGCGTGATGCTCACGCTATTGCTGACTGTCGTCGCCTCGGCGGCGAGGACATCGGCCAAAATCGAGTAAGTCACTTGCCCGCCGGCGAGGATGTTGATCCCCGCCACGATTGTGCCGTTGCCACTCGGCGCGTGGCAGCTGGATCCCGCGCTTGCACTGCACGTCCATCGGTAATTGTCCAAACCTGGTGGCACAAAGGCGTCGAGCTGGGCATTGCTACTGACGCTGCCCAGATTACGCACGCGCACATCGTAACTTGTCGTGCCCGCAACAGGCACGAAGCGCCTGCGGTTGCTGATTTCCACCGCCAAGTCAGTATTGTTTCCGCCAATGAGCTGATGATCCTCGGTGTCACTACTATCGAGAAAGTTGCCGTCGGCCCTGTAAATTGCGGTTAAAACTCGCGCACCATTGCCCTGCAAAGTAATGCTTGTGATCGGATTGCTCGGTGTAAACGGTGCGGACGTTTCGCTTTGCCCATCACTAAGCGTGATCGTTCCGGTCAAGCTGGCGGGCGTCGACAAGCTGGGCGGCAATACTTCGAGTGAATAGCGCACCGCCACCGGGCTATTGGACATCGATGGATCTGGCAAATCCTCCAAAATTGTCAATCGTGTGGCGGCTTTATCAACAGGATGTTGGCTGAGGCCTTCGCCAAGCTCGAACACAGCATCGCCGTTGTAGCTGGCTTGCACGAGCTTTGCCGTCGCAATCGGTGAAATTACGTTGTTGCAAATCGCCTCTGCCGCACCGGGCGGCGTTGCAATCGGCGCCAAGGTGCACTGCACTGGATCACCACTGGGCAACAATGAGACGGTGATCAAACCGCTGGCTTGGAAGCTAGAGCTTGGATTAAGCACCCGCACGCGTACGCTGAAAGGTTCACCCACCACCGTTGCGGCAGGCGAGCGCTGTTCGATTGTTACCGTCGGTATGCCGCGCACGATAATGCTAAAAGTTTGCACTGGAGTGCTGAGCGCAGCACCCCCTGCGCTGGCGTCATCGGTCAAGCTCACACTAATGATTGCTCGGCCCACTGTGCCATTCGGGGTAAAGCTCAGGGTGCCATTCGCGGCAACGGTGGGCTGGGTTGTAAACATGCTGTTGCGGTCGTTTGTGACATTAAACGTCAAGCTCTGCATGAAATCTAAGTCACCATCGCTAATCGCGCTGGCCCAATTGCTGATTGTTTGCGGCGCATTGCTGCCTGGCGGTAAGATTTGATTTGTGCCAACCACAAAACTCGGCAGATCATTGACCGGTGCAACGGTTATCGTGAAGTTCTGCGGCGCAGATTGATTGACGCCGCCATTTGCGCTGCCGCCGTCGTCATCTAAACGCAGCGAGATCGTCGCACTACCACTGGCATTTGCAACTGAGGTAAAGCTCAGCGTGCCGGTTGGACTGATCGTAGGCGCGACCGCAAATAGCGTTGGGTTGGAGTTGCTGATCAGCGTGAAATTCAGGTTTTGCACAGACTCTGGGTCGCCATCATCAAGTGCGGTGGCCCAGTTGGGCAAACTGATAGCGCCAGCGTCTTCCAAAATATTCTGATTCGCGCCCACGTTAAAACTCGGCGCATCGTTAACCGGCCCGACGTTTATCGTGAAATTTTGCAGCGCCGATTGATTAACACCGCCATTCGCGGTGCCGCCATCGTCATCCAAACGCACGGAGAACATTGCG
>JAYVAQ010000456.1:0-2478 GCA_043750875.1 Rhodanobacteraceae bacterium | reverse complement strand
GCATGAATACCTGCCTGTCGCCGCTTTCATACTGATCCTCTGTGGGTCCTCGCCGGTTTCTTGCACAAGAAAAGTGCTCTTGCAAGGCTAGACGTACTTCGGCGCGCGGCGCGCCAATAATGATCTCCGCCTTGCCGATGCTTATCCCGCGGTTGGGTAGAAGCTGCCAGTTCATATTATTTCTCCAGTGGTTTTGGTGCGATTTTCGCCCGGAAAATAGCCCATCCTTGTTTAGTTGATGCTAAGTAAAACGCCGCTGTTGCTAAGAGCGCACACAACAAAACACACATTTTTTCGGCCCCAGCTTAGCGCGCACAGCGGCACCACCGATGATTTCTTGGTGTATTTTTTATCGGTTTTTAGCCTGCGTTATGCATGCATAGCTTGGACTAGATGAACTGGTCATTTTCTTCAAGTTCTCGCGCAAGGACGTTTTCACAATACGCGAGGACTTGCGGCGCAAGGCAATTGCAGCCGCAAGTGAATCCTTATTCTTTATGCAGCAAAGTCGCGGCACTTAATTTTTGCCACTATCCGCTGACCGCCGCGCGTGTTCAGCTCGGTTTTCGGCCGCGCTACAATGCCTTCCGCCTCAAAATCACCCCACGTCGAGCGGATGCCGCGCTTTGCCCAGGCCACGGCGTCGTGCAGTGTGCCCTCGCCGATCACCGGCACCACGTCAATGCCCAGCTTCTGCGCCACGTCTTCAACATCTGCGCGCTGTAGCCACCACGGGCCCACACGCACGTCGAAAAGTACAAAGTCCTGGTCGGCGCGGTAGCTCCCGCCGCCCTTCTGAATTTTGGCACCGTAGCCCTCACCGTACAGCACAGCTGCACCACCTGCAAAAATCGCGCCCAGCGCCGCAGCCCTCGGCAAAAAGCGTGTATTCAGCCGGCCCACCAGTTGCACGGGAATCTGCGCATCGTCAGTGCGGCCAGCAAAGGTGATGCAGCCGTCATTAAAGATCACGCGAATGTTTGTGCCGTCCACCTTCTCGGTGAAACTCCAAACGTTACCGGCCAAGTACTCGAACTCCGGCAGCGTCCAATCGCCTTCAATCAGCGTCTTGCGCTTGCTGCTCATGTCGCGCTTAAAAATACTTTGAATCTTGTGGTACTCACTCATTGGTAGCCTCCTATCCTTGTTCGTTAGGCGTGTACTTACTGCTTGGTAATAATCCCGGCAGGGATTAACAAAATCTCCACATCAGTTTGAATCGGTACGCAGCACTCAAGGTGCCGCTAGCCATCGGCACTCGGCCCGCCACGATTAGCCGCACGGTAGGCCTGGATTGCGGCAATCACCTTGGCAAGTCTGCTCGCCTGCGCGCTCGGCAACTGGGTGAGCTTCATTTTGCGCAAAATGTGTTTATACATATAACCAGACCGGAAGAAGCGCGGGCGCAGTTCTAAAAAACAAAGCGCCGCTTCAATCGCCGCCGGGTCCCCCGCGTCGATACGTTCAAAGGCATCCGAATAGCCGCCTGGGAAAGTTAGTGCGTCGAAACGCGCGTCGAATACTTGGCACGCCTCGGCCAAGATGCGCTTCGACTCGGGGTCTTGCTCGCGTAGCGCCGCCGCGGCTGCCCTGACGTCGGTACGCAGCCGCTCAACCTCCTTGGCATTCGCCAGCATAAGTGCCTTCAAGCGATCAGTC
The DNA here is from genome assembly GCA_043750875.1 of Rhodanobacteraceae bacterium. GTDB lineage: Bacteria > Pseudomonadota > Gammaproteobacteria > Xanthomonadales > SZUA-5 > JANNYA01. The sequence continues at coordinate 819 of JAYVAQ010000456.1, read as the reverse complement.
TTCATCGCCGCGCCTGCGTTGTGCATGCACAGCTTGGATTCACTGTAACGATGTGCATATCGTTAGGCCTCAGAACCGGTGCTTCAGTCCAACTCCGCGCGTGAGAACAGGTCTCGCATTTCGAGTTCATTTTCACACATAGCGTGAAACCCAACGGCGAACTCCTCTGTTGCTGCGCGATCCGTTGAATACGCACAGAACATGCCTCCCTCCGGTTCAAGGCGAATTAGAGTCTTGAGATGAGCTGCCTTCTCTTCCAGGAATACCCTCGCGAGGGAACCCCAATCATATCCATTTCCAGTAAATCCCTCGTGTGCGCGTTCGTCGAAAATATGCTGGTTGTAAGTCCCGACGTTGCTAAGTATCACCGAAGTGCTCCTGTCGCCTGAAACGATCAGGAAGGGCTTAATTTGATCTTCATTTATCATTGACGAGATTCCAAAGATGTTGGTGGTGAGGCCTCAACGCCGTGTTAGGTTCGTGGATGTGACCATACTGGCCACTGTCGCTGCGCTAAGCGAGCTATCTTCCAGCAGTTTTTCCGCCAATTTTTGGCGCTATTTCCTGTTGCGCTAACTTTGCCGCCATGAACTTTGGTGCGCGTCGCGTTAACCATTCCAGCACGATAGGGTCACGAGTCGCAAACAGGGGCGTATATAAGGCTTCTGGCAATTCGGGGCGGCCCGCGATCAATTGCGCCAAAAGCGGATCGCGTGTAATCAGCGGCACTAATGTTTCCAGGCTCGCTGCCTCGGAAAGCACATGCGCAACGTCCGCAATCAGTGCTTCCGGTGCGGCTTTCGCCCGAAAAATTGGGCC
>JAYVAQ010000455.1:0-2291 GCA_043750875.1 Rhodanobacteraceae bacterium | reverse complement strand
CATTGCTTCAACAACTAGAAGCATTTCTTTGCTCATGACACTTTACTCATAAAGAAACTACTCATAAAAGACACTCCGAAAAACGTCGCGCAGGTGTATGCAGACACACTATGTAGAAAGACCATCCGATGCAAAAACTCGATGGATTACAGCAAATACAGCAAGGTACTAAATTTTGAGGCACTGAATTTCATTTGGAATCAAACTTTGTCCGCATCGATATCAGCGCCTTCAATGGGGCCATCATCTGAATCCAATAATGCATCGCCAGGGCGCGGCACGTGCGGTTTCGAGAAATCGGGAACCACATGCGCTTTGGAAATTTCTGCAACACGCAACTGCACCGTTTTTTTCTCAAACTCCAGCGTAATTTCATCGCCCGACACGGCAGTTAGGAACGCACGATAGCGTTTGCGGCCATCACGCGGCAGATGAGTTTCAACTTTGACTTCCTCACCCAGCGCACGGGCGAAATGCGACGCTGTTACCAACGGCCGCTCTAGCCCAGGTGATGAAACTTCCAAAGTGTAATCTTCAGAAATTAGATCGATTTCATCCAGTTTATCGCTGATCGCGCGCGAAACTTTGGCGCAATCTTCAACCCGAATATGGCGCTCAGTGAGCTCAATATAGATGCGCAGGACGCTGATACCGCGGCTTTGCACCAACTCTAGCGACCAAAATTCATAGCCGAGCGCTTCTGCGATGGGGCGCAAAGCGTTTTCTAGCTGTGTTTTACGGTCATTAGCTTGCACGGCGCTCAAACTCATAGATGGGAATAGACAAAAACGACTAAGCAATGGTCAATAAATCAGCGGCAATAAAAAAGGGCCAACCGGCCCTCGAACAATCTTAACTCGAAAAAAAAGGGCACTAGGCCCATTTATTTCTTCTTGTGAATCTGTAACTTATTCGTCTAGACGAACTAGCATAGATCCAAAAAGACGAGCGCTTCCGTGCGCTCCAAACAACAGCAAGAAATCTGCTGCTGCCCTTCCGAAAACTTTTTATTTACTTCTAATATTGGTAGCGGAGGCAGGATTTGAACCTACGACCTTCGGGTTATGAGCCCGACGAGCTGCCAGACTGCTCCACCCCGCACCGGTTAGAAAGCGACTATAGGGTGAGCTGACTTTTTCCGCAAGCTTTAACGCGGGGCGGGATAGTTTCGGGCCAGAACTGTTGGCGTTGGTTCAGGCAATTCGATTTTTCGGCGCGCGCTGATTGGCAAAATCCTGTCCTAAATTAGCCTAATTAGTGCTGCGCGGCGGCGGCGCCATCACCCGCCAAACGCCCATCAGCACAATAGCAGTGCCGATCAGCTGCAGTAAAGACAGGTGCTCATGCAAAACGAAGTAGCCAAAAAACAGCAGCGAGATCGGGCCCAACATCGACAGTTGCGAGGTGCGCGCGGCACCGATGATTTGCACCGAAAACATCGTTAGATAAACCGGAATGATCGTGCAAAAAACCGCATTCGCCGCAGATAAGCCGTAAACCGGCCAAGCCAAATGCAGCAAGGGCTGCGTTGCAAACAAAGCAAAATGCAGGGCAGTTAGTAAACTAGATACGCACATCGCATACGCCACCAAACGCAGGCTGCCTAAACGTTTGACCAGCTCACCCGAAAGCACCAAATACACCGCATACGAACAGGCGGCGGCAAAACACAGTGCGCTGCCAATCGCAAGGCCGCTGGAATTTTCTGACGCGCTCAAACCGGCTTTCGCGTTGCTCCAAAATACGATCACAATACCCACGTAGCTAATCACTAACGCCTGAATTTGGCGTGGCGTGATCGGTTTTTCCAGCGCAATCAGGCCGATGATCGCGACCAACGTCGGGGTCAAAAATAGAATCAGCCGTTCCATTGCCGCCGGGATGTATTGCAAGCCAGCGAAGTCTAAAAAACTGGACAAGTAATAGCCCAAAAACCCGAGTAACAGCACAAGACCTATGTCTCGCCAGTTCAAACCCTGCCCGCTCAAACGCGCGCGGCGCTGTTCAATCAATGCGATCACGCCGAACACTGGCCCGGCGAACGTCAAGCGCAACGTAATCACGGTCGTGGCATCCACGCCATAGCGATACATCAGCTTCGCCAAAATTGCTTTTGCGCTAAATAAAATTGCTGCCAACGCTGCCAGGACTATGCCGCTGCGTTCTGAGATTTTGGGCATAGGCGGAATACGCTGTTAACAGCTTGAGTGAGTGAAAATCGCAATTGGTGGTGCTATGTGGGCTGAATCGGTGAGAGTTTGACCTCAAATCAAATAACTGATGAATCCAAT
>JAYVAQ010000454.1:0-3021 GCA_043750875.1 Rhodanobacteraceae bacterium | reverse complement strand
GCCGCGGAACTCTTCAAAAATATTGGATCTAGTTTGATCACTTTTGCAGTGCAAAACCGCATGATCAGTCGATGTGTGGACGCGCCGCAATGGGAATATCTGAAAAAGTGACATGTGCATTGCGCTTCGCCAACGCACTGTCAATACGCAGAATCAGTAGCCCGTTCGGATCCGCTACAAACAGCTCGTCAGCCTTGCTATCACTGAGCTCAGCACGCGCACCTAGGCTGCGATCAAATTCAAATTCAATGCTGCGCACGCTGCGCCCACTCATAGATGCACCTAACAGAGGTAACGCTGTTTGCGCTTGCATCGCGCTTTCATATAAGTCTGCATAAGGCACCACCTTATTTTTTCCGAGCTTAATTTCCATTGTGGCGCTGAGGCTCAACGAACCCTTTGTTTGATTACTTTCAACCACTGGATTTTCGTCCAGCAAAACTTGCGTCATCGGAAAATTGACAGTGCCATCCGAAGCCACTTTCACAACGACTACGCCAGCCTTAGTCAAGATTCGAACTTCAATTTGACTTGGCAAAACATCGGCGCTGCGAGACACAATGCGCTGACGCGCCAGTAGTCGGTCAAACCCTGAGATGACTAAACCTGGTTCCAAAGCGCGATACAGACTTGCGTAACGCACCTGTGTAGTCGACAGATTCGCAGCCTCGGCAAAGGCCGACGTAGTCATCAGCCACAAAAAAGACAGCAGCAAAAAACGGTACAGCACAGACATAAAATAAGTCATTCCAAAACTTTGCGCTCTCAATTCAATAACGACTATTGTTGCATATAAAGGCGATTTAGCCGTTAGCGTAGCAATCCGCCAACGGCGGATGAATTGCGAAGCTGAAACGAAGTTTCTGAAAAAGCGTAGCAATCCGCCAACGGCGGATAAATAGCGGAGCTGAAACGAAGTACCTTAAAAGCCAGTTTATATAACTGTCGCGTTGACGGAATGAATTACTGGCCTTCTGGCCAAGAACTTACGCGGCTATTCCTGCCACAGGCGCGCTGATCGCGTCAAAGATCATCTGTTCGATTTTTTCCAAGTCAGGGATTACCGCTTGGTCATCACGCAACATCAAATCCATCTTTACGCCGATGCGCCCAAAACTGTCACCTAGCGGCACCAACTCATCAATGTTAACGGTAGTCAAGCGCGGAAACCCCTGCGCCAACATCGCGATGAAGGGCATACGCGGGTGGCCGCTAAGCGCCTTCATCACGCACACCCGACCACCTGTCGCACGTTCGTCTAGCGCAAGACCCGCGAGCAGTGAAAAAGAAATAAGTGGAAGTTTCCAACCGCGCCAAGCAACCCGCCCGAGCAACCAGTCCGGCGCGTTTGGCACCCGCTCAGGCGTGGACAAGGTAATTACTTCAGAAACATTCGCGTTCGGCATGAGCACACGCCCGTTCGTGATTGGAATCATCAACCCACGAATTTCTCGCTTTTGCTCCACAACTACATTATCCATGCGCCATCCAATATTTCGTCACATAAATTACCCGTCTAGGAAATCAAACGGAATTTCAATTCAACCAGCTAGAATCTCAAGCTTGCTAATTCAACGCGCCTAGTTCATCTAACACATGATCCGCTAGCTGCTCAGGCGCACCCACGAAACTAACAACTCCAGCCGCCTGTGCGCCATCGATCATAGAACTTATGACACAGGTTGCTGGGTCTTGCACCCAAACCTTGGCACCCCGCGACGAAAGATATTTCGCCCCCTCAATCGCATCGGAAGCCATGCCACTAAAAATAATTCCGGTGCAACGCTGTCCAAATCGGTCCGCCATATCGATCATTACCTGATCAATAGAAGGGCTATAGGGTGACTCGGTAGGTAAGGGCGCAAATTGAATTACGCTCTGTTGGTCAACCAAAAAGCGTTGATTAACCGGCACAACAACAATTTCCCCTGCTGCAAATGTCTCCCCAGGCTTCGCCAAACGCACGGGTAACGTCGAGGCCTTTGCAAGCTGGCTAGTCATAAGTTCCAGGAATTCCGCGCCCATGTGCTGCGCCAAAACGAAAGCTGCAGGCAGCTTTGGCTTAAGTTTACTCAGGAAACTTCGCACCGCTTCCGGGCCCCCGATCGAGGCACCCAAAACAAATACGCGCGCAGGTCCGGTTTGCGCAACTGGCACCATCGGTTTTACGGGCGCGACACCTTTTTCCGGTGACTTGGCTGCAACCGCTGGAACGGGTGAATCGGCGAATAGCGCATCCAGATCGGCGAAATCGTCTTCTTTTTCGACCGTATTCGTACTGGACGGTGCCCCGACTTCAAAATCAAGATCAAAATCAAGGCTGGAAGAGTCAAACGCGGCATCGGGCGCTTCGGCACTATCGCTCGCTGGCATGCTTACAGGTGATAAATCATTCAAATCGGCAAATAGCGCATCGAACTCAGACATTTCGCTATCTAAAATCGGATTCGGCGTTGCAGGACGAGCGCTCCCAACATTGCTGTCAGCCGGTATCGTTATAGCAGGTAAACGTTTGGTAATAGCAGCCGAGGTGGAAGGCGGATTCGCTGGCAAAGGCTCTGCCAATTCAGGTGCCGCTAGTGCATCTGATTCAAGGAAAAAATCGAAGTCTCCCAATTCATCTGAATCATCTTTTACCGGCGAATTAAACACAGCCGGCGCAAGCACTTTCGCCTCAGGCTTTGAAACTTCGGGTCGAGGCGGTAGTTCTTTCGCCTCAAAAACGGCCCTGCCGGTCGGCACAACTGGGGCAATCTCGCCAGCAAGCGGTTCAAGCGACCAATTCAATGCACTCACGTCTACTTTGGCCTTCGTTGCCACGGTTTCCGGAGTCACCAAACGAGCGTTTGGCCGCGTTGTATTTGCATCTAACTGCGATGCTTTTTCTTGGATTTTTTCTTGGGTAGTTTTTTCTGCGGCTTTTGCTAGCGCCTGAATGTCGCTTTTTTCATCAATGGTCGATTGAGCACTATTTCGAAATAGTTCATCCAAATCACTTAATTTTTCGCCTACAAAATTAGG
>JAYVAQ010000453.1:0-8584 GCA_043750875.1 Rhodanobacteraceae bacterium | reverse complement strand
GCAATGGGAGCGCTTGAGTCGTCAGCATTTGAAAGCGCGGGGCGCAGTTTTTCAATGGACTCCCCCAAGCAGTTGGGCGTGCTGTTGTTTGAAGAATTGAAGCTGCCCGCCAAACAAAAAACGCCGTCCGGTCAACCGTCCACCAGTGAAGACGCGCTCGAAGAATTGCTGGATCTGCACCCGCTGCCGGGTATGATTTTGGCCTATCGCAGCTTGGCGAAACTGAAAGGCACCTACACCGATACGCTGCCGGATTTGGCCGATGCTGCGGGCCGCGTACACACCAGTTTTCATCAGGCGGTGGCGGCCACCGGGCGCTTGTCCAGCTCAAATCCTAACCTGCAGAACATTCCGATCCGCACGCCAGAAGGCCGTAAAATTCGCCGCGCCTTTATCGCGCCACCGGGTTTTGTGCTGATGGCGGCGGATTACTCACAAATCGAGCTGCGCATCATGGCGCACTTATCCGATGATCCTGGCTTATTAAGCGCGTTTGCCAGCGGCGCCGATGTGCACCGCGCAACGGCAGCCGAGATTTTCAACGTGCCATTAGAAACCGTGGATAACAACCAGCGCCGCGCCGCAAAAGCGATCAATTTCGGCCTGATCTATGGCATGAGTGCCTTCGGCCTGGCGCGCAATTTGGGCATCGCGCGCGATATCGCCCGGGATTACGTCGAGCGCTATTTTGTCCGTTACCCCGGCGTAAAGCGCTACATGGAAGCCACCCGCAAACTTGCGCACGAGCAAGGATTCGTCGAAACCACCTTTGGCCGCCGCCTGTATTTGCCGGAACTTGCCAGCCGCAATTACCAGCTGCGCATGGGCGCCGAGCGCCAAGCGATCAACGCCCCCATGCAGGGCACCGCCGCCGACATTATCAAGCGCGCAATGCTGGCAGTGCAGCCGTATTTGGCGGGTTGCGAAAGTGAAATACGCATGCTGCTACAAGTGCACGATGAACTGGTGTTTGAAGTGCGCAAGGATTGCGTCGACAAATATAAGGCCGGGATTGTTGCGCGCATGAGCGGTGCGGCGGCATTGAAAGTGCCGCTGTTAGTTGAAGTTGGTGTGGGGTTGAATTGGGATGAGGCGCACTGATAGTGCTGGCCAGCTGGCAATGAACGATTTTGTCAAGGAAAGCAAAGAGTCGCTACTGATAGAGCTGCGCGGCCTGATTGAGCATGCGCGAGATTATATTTCGCAAGCTGCAAACAGCACGTTGACTATGTTGTATTGGCAAGTTGGCAAGCGGATTCAACGTGAAGTTCTGCGCGACGGGCGGGCAGAATATGGCGAGCAGATTGTGTCGACACTGTCGACACAATTGGGTCAGGAATTTGGTCATGGCTTCGGCCTTCGAAGCTTACGTCGAATGGTGCAGTTTGCCGACACTTTCCCGGATGAAACTATTGTCGCCGAACTATCCAAAGCGCTAAGTTGGAGCCATTTTATCGAGATATTACCGCTCAAGCAGCCGCTTGAGCGCGAGTATTACGCCGAAATGTGCCGCATTGAACGGTGGAGCGTGCGTGCCTTGCGCGAGCGTATTGGCAGTCAGCTTTATTTGCGTACCGCTATCTCAAAGCAACCGGACGCGGTGGTTAGGGCCGAGATCAGTCACTTGCGGGCAGGTGGACAGATGACGCCGGATCTAGTGTTTCGTGATCCGTACATGTTGGGATTTTTAGGCCTGAGAAATGGCTACAGTGAACGTGATTTAGAAGCTGCGATTTTGCGGGACATGGAGCGATTTTTGCTCGAACTTGGGGCGGGCTTTAGCTTTGTTGCACGGCAAAAACGCATCAGTGTAGGGCCAGATGATTTCTATCTTGATCTGTTGTTTTATCACCGACAATTACGCCGATTGGTCGCGGTGGAACTGAAGCTGGAGAAATTTGCCCCCGCGCATAAAGGGCAAATGGAGTTGTACCTGCGGTGGTTGGATAAAAATGATCGAGTTCCCGGCGAGGAATCACCAATCGGCTTAATTCTTTGCGCCAGCGCCGATACTGAGCAGGTGGAATTGATGGAATTGGGTGCCGCCAATATCCGCGTTGCAGAATATTGGGCGCACATTCCCGATATGGCACTGTTACAGCAGGAGCTGCACCGCGCGGTAATATTTGCAAAGGAACGCGCAGCGAATCTGCAAAATTTGAGTTGAGGCCATGTGGTCAACCCCAATCGCCGAGTCGGCTTAAACCGCGCCCGTTCCGTACAGTTCAAATCTAATTTACCCGCAAACTGCTTTACCATGGGCCGCGCCTCTTTTTTTGAAGCGGCGCAATCCGCAGCCGCTAAAGCGATTGAGCCATGCTTGAGCACTTTGATTACGACGTCTTTTTAAGCCATAACAGCGCCGACAAGCCGCGCCTGCGGCAGTTGGCGCATCGTTTAAAGGAAGCAGGTGTTCGCGTTTGGTTTGACGAGTGGGCGATCAAAGCTGGGGACATCATTGCGCTGAAGCTCGATGAAGGCCTAGAACGCTCACGCGTGCTGCTGTTGTGCATATCGAAGTCGGCGCTAGCCTCGGGTTGGGTCGCGCTGGAGCGAAGTAGCGCCGTGCATCGGGATCCGGCCAATGCAGGCCACCGCTTTATTCCGCTGCTGCTTGACGACTGTGATTTGCCGGATACCTTGCGGCGCTATAAGAATTTGGATTATCGGCGGGAATCTGAGGAAGAGTTTGCTGAGGTATTGTTGATCTGTCGTGTGGGAACAACTGTTGTGCCGACTAAGCAATCACTTGAAGTCATGCGACTAACTAAGAAAAAGCCAAAGCGGGAAATACAACCACAAAAGCACAAACCAATTGGCGTATTAGAACACTCGTTAGTTGTACCCGGCGACTCACTTTCAATCGCCATTAGTCCAGATGGCACATGGTTTGTGTCAGTCTGGTTGGAAGACAAAATCGGTATTTGGGACATGGGCACCGGCCAACGAAGAGCAACCTTAGACGGACATACGGGCGCAATCAGTTCTGTTGCAATAACGCCAGACGGAAAGCGCATCCTCTCTGGGTCCGCTGACCGCACTATCCGAATTTGGGATGCTAAATCTGGTGAGGAATTGGCTCAAATGCTGGGCCATGAAGACTCGATATGGTCGTTGATTGCCATGAGAGACAATATTCGAGCGTTTTCCGGAGGCTTTGACAAAAAACTTCGGCTGTGGAACCTAAATTCCCTTTCGTGTATCAGAAATATTGAGTGGGGAGCAAGTAGCGAACTAGAACTATTCTGTAGCACGGCAAGCCAAGCGGGCGGCCGAGCAATTACTGGCCATCGGGATGGGGGAATAAGAGTTTGGAGTCTCGAAACCGGCGCATGCTTGGCGACACTTAAAGGCCACCGCAGTGTTGTGATGTCCGTCCAGATTACAAGCGACGAGCGGTTTGCCTTTTCGGGGTCGAGCGACGGGACAATAAAAGTTTGGAACCTGGCTACCAAAACTTGTGTTGGAACGTTGGAGGGGCATAGTTTCGTAGCTTCGATAGACATTTCTACTAACGGTTGCTGGCTTGCCTCGGCAGGATTATCTGATATGAGGCTCCGACTTTGGGATTGGAATACCGGTGCATGTCTACAGGTGATTAAGATGCCAATTCACCCTACCGTTGTCGTCTTCAGCCCTGATGGCATGCGTTTGATCGTTAAAGGAGGTGTAGACGGCGAGGAGCAAATTATTGTCTATCGCCTAACCGGCACCCAACCCAAACCCGCAACCGAAATCACGCGCCATTACGCAAATGCCAAAGTGGTTTTGCTCGGTGAAGGCACAGTAGGCAAAACGTCACTCGCGCATCGCCTAATCGAAGACGAATACGTGATTAAAGACCGCACGCACGGCATGAATGTTTGGCGGCTAGATTTGCCGCTCGTTCCGCACGCCACACTTGAGCGCGAGGTGCTGCTGTGGGATTTGGCGGGGCAGGAGGATTACCGGCTGATTCATCAGCTATTTCTGGAGCAGACCGCGTTGGCACTTATGCTGGTGAACCCGCAAAAAGATGATCCTTTTCTTGAAGTCGGCGAGTGGTTGAAAGCACTGAAGGCGACCGGTGCGCATGAGGCAAAACGACTGCTGATTTTTTCCCAAATTGATGTCGGTGGCATGAAGCTGGGCGACAACAAAATCGCCCGCTTTTGTGAGCAATACGGCTTTACTGCGTGGCTGGCGACCAGTGCCAAAACGGGTGAAAATTGTTCGGATCAAGGAAGCATCAGTCAGCCATCAAAACTAAAACAGCTGATTGCCGACAGCATTGCATGGGACAGGCTGCCCTGGACGAGCACGCCGCGCCTGCTGGCCGAATTAAAGAACGCAGTGATGGCGCTGCGCGATGATTCCGACATTCGGCTGTTGCGTTTTTCTGAGTTGGCGCAGCGCTTGGAGCAGGCGCTGCCCGGCGAGAAATTTGACGAGGCGGATATGCGCACGGCAGTGACGCTGCTGGCGAATCACGGTTTGGTGCGCATGCTGAAGTTCGGCGACTTGGTGTTGCTGCGCCCTGAGCTGATCAATGGCTACGCCGGCGCGGTAATTCGCGCGGCGCGTGCGCACATCGATGAAATTGGCTGCGTGTTGGAAGCAGATATTTACCAGCCAGAATTCGATTTCACCGGCATTACGCGGCTGAAGCATCGCCCAGATGAGGAGTTGCTACTGCGCGCCTTGGTACAGATATTTCTGGATCACGCGCTGTGTATTGCCGAGGCGACGCCGCAAGGGCGGCATTTGGTTTTTCCATCGCAATATCGCCGGGAAAAAGACACGCCCAAGCACCCAGATATTTTTGTTTCCTATACCTTTAGCGGCGAATGGCAGTCGATTTGGACCACGCTGGTGGTGCGCCTTTGGTACAGCCAAGAATTTGCGCATCGGGAGCTATGGCGCAACGCCGCCGAGTTCGAAAGCAGTAAGCAAAACACGCTAGGCATGCTGATCAAAAAAGATGGCGATGGTGTCGCAACCATCAGCTTGTATTTTGATCAGGCGGTACCGGATGAACTCAAGGTAATTTTTATTGAGTATGTGCATCGCCACTTGGCCCGCTATGCCGGTGATGTGGTGCGTGATCGGCGCTACCTCTGTCAGGCTTGCACGAAACCGGTAACGGATCTAGACGCGGTACGCAGGCGTTTGGCGGCGCAGAAGGACTTCATTTATTGCCAAGAGTGTGACGAAAAAGTACCGCTGATCGATTTTATCGAGCAGCGGCTAAAGAGCGATCCTGTCGTGCAAAAGATTCTGGCAATGGAAGCCAACACCACGCGCGCACTCGATGGTCAGGCCTTAGAGCAAATTCTGATTGGCCATATGATGGCGATTGCCGGCGAGGCGAACCAAATTTTCCGCCCCGTGATGATGTTTGATCACGGCATCGATGGCGAAGTGGAATTCAAAGACGATGACGGCAACGCCAGCGGTAAGCGTATCTACATCCAGCTCAAGAGCGGCAACTCGTATCTGCGTAAGCGTAAAGGCGATGGTAGCGAGGTATTCGATGTCAGCAATGAACGGCATCTGGAGTATTGGATTAGCCAGCCGGTGGACGTCTATCTCGTAATCCGTCAGACCGATGAGATGACGCGGCAGCAGGTGATCCGCTGGATGAACGTAACGCGCTACCTAAAGGCTCGATCCGATAAGAGCAGCCGTCAGATTGTATTCAAGGGCGAGAAGCTGGATATGGAGGCAGTTTGGAAGCTGCGAGATGCATTCTTTCCGGCAGCGAAAACGCGGCAGAGCTAAGTGGGTCTAGCCCTTTTGCCTATCCCGCAGTGCTTCCACTAATTTCCACATATCTGTTTTAGAGCTGGACTCATGTTCGCTCAATTTCCGGGCGTTCGTGCATGCTGCGTCTAATTTGTTCTCCACCAATTCCTTTGCGGCTTTGGCGTCCACCTTGCTGTATCCCTCAAATGCTTTTGAAAATTGGTTTTGCAGATCCCGACACGGAGTTGAGCCGCCAAAAGCGGCACAGGTGTAGTCAAAATGTAGGTAATACCAAAGCTCAAAGCACGGCACACTAACAATGGGTATCCATTCGCAGCCGGGCTTTTTTGGTTTGCTTGCGGCAACATCATTCAGTTCTTTTATCTTTGCCAACGCTTTGGGTACGCAGTCGAAATGGTCGGTGTCGAAAACAACGTAAATCCGACGGAATTTTGTAATTTCACGCTTCGCAAGTTTCTCGGCGTCGACAACTTGTGAGAATGGATCGTTGGCAAAATGTTTAACTTCAATCGCACTAGATCGATACAACTGGCGCAGGGCATTAATGTAAATGTATTCGGTTTTGCCATTTACAGCGATGAGCCAGCGTTCACTCATCGCCAAATGCGCCGTCGCTGTCCGTAATCGGCACGCCTTGAAACTGCCCGTCTAAATACGCGCGCATCAAGGCTTTGTCTAAACGTACATTGCCAGTAGCCAAACGCCGCAGTGTGGATTGATGCTGCGCGTCGCGTTCTGCGAACCAAACTTGATCACGCCGCAGCACGTCAGCATCCAACAGCGTGGCATCGTGGGTGGTAAATACCAATTGGCTTTTAGATTTGCCCTGCGAAAATGCCCGCACTATGCGGCGCACAAGCAACGGATGCAGACTGCGATCTAGTTCGTCTACTAATAAGATGCGGTCATTTTGCATTGCGTCGTCTAAATGCCCAAGTAGCGAAAAAAAGAACTTGGTGCCATCTGATTCTTGATTGAAGTCCAAATTGAAAGCCGGGCCAGATGCCGGAGCATGCTCAAACTCCACCCTGAAATTTGGCGCGCGAATAAAATCCACTCGAGAATTAATTCGATTAAGTAGCTCAGATGCCGAAAAATTACTGTTCGCTTCCTTAGTCACTTTGATGCCAGTAACGCCCAAGTCCGCAGAAATCAATTCATTGATAAGACGCTGTCTAAATGCTTCGTCGGCCAAACGCTCACACGTGTAGCGGAAACCAGAGTGTTGGCCAGGATGAGCAAAAAATTTTAGCTTTGAACGGAACCAATCAAATGCATTTTGCAAAAATGGTGCTGCACTTAGGTTTTGCGACTGTGACAAAAAAAGCTGATGCGGACGCGTGTTTCGCCTCCACTGATCAATATCCGCGTGATCTTTTAGTTCACCCGAGAATTCCATTACTGCACCGCGATCAGCAGCAAAATTGGCGCGCTGAAAAAGCGGCGTCATAGTTGCCTTGGAGCCCAGGAATTTACGCGAAAGTGATTCAAGCAACACGGTGCCGGAAGCAAATTCAGCAGCGTATTGAAAGTGGCTTTCACCAGCGACGAACTCAATTTCAAAGTGAATGGGCTTTGATACAAATTTGGCCGTTGCGAACACGTCAATTGGCAATACATCATCTTCAGCCGCAGATCGCAAAACCGCACGTTGCAATATCAGCATCGCTTTCAGCAAATTACTCTTGCCTCCCGCATTAGGGCCAAATATCGCCGCTGCGCGCAACACATCTGGGCCGTTTGGCCCGCATCGCACCACGCGTGCATCTTCGCTTGCCGCACGTTGCTTGGTGCCGCGCATAAGCGAAAGCTCGGCCGCTTCAGCGTAGGAGCGAAAGTTCTCAACTTTGAATTTCAGAAGCATGGAGTTTAATTTCGAGGATTTTCCTCATAATAACGAAATTTTGCGATGATTTATGCGCGTTTCGTATTGGTTTCGAGAAAAATACGCGAAATGATTCGTTCCTGAATTTCCTAGGAAAAGTGTCAATCCGCCAAAAACGGACTATGCCTTAAAAGCTCCGCACGGTACGCATCACGCTGGCGGCGCTCCTCAGCCAAATGCCGCGCAATGCCGTCGCGAAAACGTCGGTCGACAATAAAATGACTGGAGTGCGTTTGCGTCGGTAAAAATCCGCGTGCGAGCTTGTGTTCGCCTTGGGCGCCGGGCTCAAAGGTGTCTAGGCCAAGCTCTAGGCAATACTCGATGCCTTGGTAATAGCAGCATTCAAAATGCAATCCGGGACTATCGACGCTTGCACCCCAGTAGCGCCCGTACAATGTGCTGCTGGAGCGAAAACACAGCGCCATCGCGATCATGGTATCGCTGGCATCAAAGGCTAAAACTGCCAACACCTGTGCCGGGCTGCGCGCGCCGTAGTCAGCGAAGAACGCCTTCGTCAGTGCCGGGGTATTGCCTTTGACATCAAAGGTCAGCTGGTAAAGCGCATGGATTTGTGCCCAATCTGCCGCGTTGAGTTCCGAGCCCGTGCGGCGTTCAATGCGCAGCCCGGCTTTGGCGACTTTGGCGCGTTCTTGCAGAATGTTCTTGCGCTTTTTCGCGCTCATCGCATGCAGAAAATCGGCGAACGTCTGCCATTTTTGTGTGCCTTGTGGGTTTTTCCAGTGAAATTGAATGTCTGAGCGCGCCAGCCAGCCGGCTTCGCGAAACAGCGCAACCTCGTCACCTTCCAAGAAATTTGCATGCGCGCTGGACAGGCTTAGCTCGTTGCAACTTTGTTGCATTGCCAAGATTAGCGCGCGTTTGGCGGCGCTATCTCGCGCCAAAAGCCGCGGGCCAGTCACCGGCGAATAAGGTACAGCACATAGAAGTTTCGGG
>JAYVAQ010000452.1:0-4430 GCA_043750875.1 Rhodanobacteraceae bacterium | reverse complement strand
AGGTAGCTTGGCAGAAGAATCGACGGGCAAAATTTTTCGCAGCACCCGTGACAGTGCTGGCGTTATCAGCACCGCGTTGTATATCGACTTAAATGCAGCAGCCTATGGAACCATTGATCTAGGCGCTAATCCACATCCGCGCGACGTCGTAACCAACTATGACACCTTGCCCCTGGCTGCACGCGAGGAAACCGGTAAATTTGGCTTAGGTGACATTGATTTCAGCGAAGATGAAACCCGTTTGTACGCAGTCAATTTGTTTCAGAAAGAATTGTTGGTAATACCCGTAGGCACTGGCTTAGTGCCTACCGTTCCGGCGAACGATGCCGCGATTCAGCGCATTAGCATTCCCAGGCCTACCAGCTGCGCAAACGCCGATGATTTTCGCCCATTTGCCATTGGTATCAACGATGGCACGGTCTACGTCGGCGCTGTTTGCACCGCGCAAAACGTTGCGCCAATTGCCAATCAACTAGACGCCACCCGTCGTGCAGCGATGCGTGGCTACATCCTAGCCCTCAATGCGGCGGGTACTGCGATCAGCGCGACACCGCTCCTTGAGTTTCCGTTGAACTATAACCGCCAATTTTCTAACGATGGCGCTGGCTTTGTTGATTCCGGCAATTGGCTTCCATGGATCGACGCCCCAGCCTATCCGGGTGGCAATTATGGCTCGGCGGCGTTCTATTCTAATCCGCAGGCCATCCTGTCCGATTTAGCTTTTGATAATTTTGGTTTTTTGACCATTGCTTTGTCAGATCGCCTGAATTTCCAAGTATTTGATGCGGAAGCGCGTTACGCCGGTGAAATGCTGCTGGCCTGTGAAAATGGCTCGGGCGGTTTCAATTTAGAAAGCAATGGCAGCTGTACCGCACGCGGGGTAACGCGCACCAGTTTAGATCCCACAGCCAATGGCACTGCGCCCGATGATAACTTGGCCTCTGGCCCGGGCGGGCGCGAATTCTATTTTGGTGAGCGCTATAACTACACTTTGAGCACACCCGCCACTGATTCCGCAATGAATGGTCCGGACTATCACCGCGAATCAGCGAGCGGCGCGTTGGCGATATTGGGCGGGCAGGGTGCCGTGGTCACCACTTCTTACGATATTGGCGATACCTTCAATAACGGGGTGCGCGTCATGAATCAGGGTAATTTGCCTGTCACCAACACCGGTTTGATGTATCGGGCGGGCGGCTATATGCCAGCGCCAGACAGCAATACCTTGAATGACCAATTCCACGAATATCGCTTGGTCGAAGGCAACACCTCTTTCGGCAAAGGCAATGGCTTGGGCGACATTGAAGTCTTGTGTGAATCCATGCAGCCGATTCAAATCGGTAATTTGGTGTTTTTAGACGCCGATTCTGATGGCGTGCAGGATGCCGGTGAGGCGGGCATCGCTGGCATAACCGTTGAGTTGCATAATGCTGCGGGAACAGTCATTGGCCGCACCACCACCGATGCAAACGGCAACTATGCGTTTTCGGTACGTGAAATTGATAGCGGCGCGGACGCTGTTTTGACAGATGGCGATGTCCAGTTGCTGTTTGCTGCGCTTTACTCACAAAATGTGTTTGTTGCGATTCCCGGAACGACGACGACTGGCCTAGGTGCGGGTGGCGCAGGAAATATATCAGCGCTTTTGCGTGCTACGCAAATCAACGTCAACAGCGGCACGCTCAGTGACAATCGCGATTCTGAAGGCGCAACCGTAACACCGGGTGCCGGTGCGGTAAGGGTGGCAGCGGCCATCACTTTGCCAGCGAACGCAGGTGCATCGAACTTTTCGGTAGATTTTGGCTTTGATGCCGCGTATGACTTTGGCGATTTGCCCGATAGCGGCGCGGGTGTCGGTGCTGGCAACTATGAAACGTTATTGGCGAACGGCGGTGCGCAAAATTTAGTGGTTTCCACCCTGCGTTTGGGCGTGGCTGTAGACACCGAGCAAAATGGTGTCGCCACTGCATTAGCCACCGGCGACAATGCCGCGCTTAATAATGACGAAGATGGCGTAACCCCAACCAACCGAGTTCGCGATGGTGTCGGAAATGCACCCACGCTCACCTTAAATGTAACCAATACCTCGGGTGCAGTAGCGAATTTGTGCGCGTACGCTGATTTGAACAATGACGGCGCTTTTAGTGCTGCCGAAACTTTTACCGGTACGGTCGCAAACGGCATAGTCGCCCAGAACGTTGCAGCGACGTTCACTGGCACGATTGCGCCTGGCCAAGCGTTTGCAAACAATCGCCTCTATGTGCGCACTCGTTTGCAAGCAAACGCCTGCAACCCAACGGGTCTAGGCGGTATTGGCGAAGTCGAGGATATTGCGATTCCTGTTTCCGCCACCACCGCCACCATTAGTGCAATTGGCGCATTTTGCCCAGGGCAGTCGGTAACGTTTACCATTACCTACAGCAATACTGCAGGCTTTGAGACCGCGAACGCGTTCCCAGTCACCTCGGATTTGATCGGTAGCGATGAGCCAGCGTTAGCTGGAGCACCGCAATTTGCAACCGCGAATTGGGCAGTTACCAGTGCCAGTGCAGGTGCGAGCGCTGCGATCACCAATGGAACTGGCGACATCAATACGACATTGACCATTCCAGCTGCGGGCAGTCTGGTGATTACCGTGCAAGGTACGATTGCGAACGCAGTGAATACCGCGCGCAACGTCAGTGCCAACATCTCACCCGCGATTGCGGCGGTGGATAGCACGGCATCCAATGACGCGAGTGCGGCGACGAGTACGCTCAATCCAACGTGTACTGGTACGCCCAATGGAGCGGGTGCGCTGTGTCCGAATTTGTCGGCGACTGGGACGGGCGCGCTGAATCCGCAGCCGTTTGATTGCAGCGCGGCCAGCGAGCAAGTCGTCAACACCTATTACCCAAGTGCGGGGGCCGCAGCGCAAGGCGCGATCTGCCTGCAAGTCGGCACGCCAACCGCGGGCACGGCAATAGGCGTGGGGGATGTGTTGCTGGTGGTGCAAATGCAAGGCGCAACAATTACCTCAACCAATAGCAATGTCTATGGTGACAATGCTGCGAATTCGCCAGGCGGCGCTACAGCGGCTGCGGCGGGAACGTTTGAATATGTCATTGCCCAATCTACGGTAGGTCCTGGCGTTGGGCTGTGCAGCGCGGTTTCTGGCAATGTGGTTCAGATTTCCGGGGCGCGTTCGACCGGTGCGGGTGCCAGCGGTTTGATTAATGCATATACGCATCTGCCCACATCAACTGCGACCACACAACGCCAAACTATCCAAGTCGCGCGTGTGCCAGTGAACACCACAATTGGCTTTAGCAATGCCAGCTGTTCGATTGGCGCACCTGCTTGGAACGGTAGCACGGGCGGAATTGTGGCGTTGGATGCAACGCAGACGATCAATTTAGGTGCGACTGCGGTAACGCGTATTAATGCAAATGGCGATGGTTTCCGGGGTGGGGTTTGTGCGACTCAGGTCAACGACAATACCGCACAGGTTTTTGCGGCAGCCGCCGATCTAGCAGGCTACGGCAAGGGCGAAGGCTATGCTGGTTCGCCGGAGGCGGTACAACCCGGAGCGGGTGGCTATACCACGACGGGTGATTTCGGCACAGGTGCGCCAGGAAATGCGGGTGGTTCTGGTCAGCGTTGTGATATCGAAACGCGCACGGGCGGTGGTGGTGGCGGCGGGCGAAGCATTGGTGGTATCGGTGGAACCGACAGTGATGTAGTTGCTTGCTTTGTCGGTTTTGCCGGGGGCGTTTTGCCTGCAAATAATGATGTGTCACGTTTGATTGCGGGTGGTGGTGGTGGCGCTGGTGCATCAAATGTTTGTACAGGTGTAGCTGGAAACGGAGGCGGCGTTGTCTTAATTCGCGCACGCGAATTAACCGGCACAGGTAGTATATCTGCAGACGGTGTTGCGGCGACCGGCACCGCAGCCACTAGGCATGCACTTGGCGGCGGCGGTGGCGGCGGAACTCTGGTGGTGCTAACCAGTATCGGCGGCACAAATAACTATACAAACGTGACGTTTTCCGCAACCGGCGGCGTTGGTGGAGCCACGGGTACGTCGGCAACAAACGGCGCAGGCGGCGGAGGCGGAGGCGGTAATTTGTATCGCTCGCCACTCGCATTGGGAGTGAACACAGGAACTGTAAACGTGGCGGGCGGTGCAGCCGGATTTACTACGGCTTCAGCGGGCGTTACTTCGGTGCCAATAGCCAATGTCGACCCCGTACTTGCCAGCCCCGGCGTCAAACCCGCCTACATTTGCGCACAAAACTCAACTGTGCCCGTGACCCTCTCGAACGTGAGCGTCAGTGAATCCGGGCCGGATCTAGTCGTGAACTTCAACACCGCCACCGAAGCCGGCACCCTAGGCTTCCGCGTCTTAGCGGATATCGGTAAAGGCATTCAAGCCCGCGTTGAGATTGGTT
>JAYVAQ010000451.1:0-4269 GCA_043750875.1 Rhodanobacteraceae bacterium | reverse complement strand
CGCTTGGGATTTGGAACGGCTCGAACCAGAAGGATCGCACCACTAAAACGATCATCAATACCGGAAAAAAAGCTTTCGCTTGTTCGGTTAACCAGGATTCTTTTTCTGGAAGATCGCCCTCACTAATTGCGTTGTTGCGCTCGCGGCGAGTGCGCGCAAAAAACAACGCATCGATCAACCAAATCAGGCCAGAAAAGATCGCCAAACAGGTAAGAATTAGGGGGAAATCAACATTCATATTTTTTGACCACGTGAATTGTCTATTGGCTATCGATCTAGTTTGAGGACGGCAAGAAACGCTTCCTGAGGTATTTCAACATTCCCCACTTGCTTCATACGTTTTTTGCCTTCTTTTTGCTTTTCCAGCAGTTTTTTCTTACGTGTTGCATCGCCGCCATAGCATTTCGCCAAGACGTTTTTCCGCATCGCTTTTACCGTCGAACGCGCAATAATTTGGGCACCAATGGCGGCTTGAATCGCCACATCAAACATTTGGCGCGGCACCAACTCGCGAAGCTTTTCAACCAAATCGCGCCCACGGCGATCCGCGACGCCGCGATGCGTGATCAAGCTCAGTGCATCAACTCGATCTCCGTTGATCAATACATCGACGCGCACAAATGGGCCGGCTTCAAAACGATTGAAGGTATAGTCAAAACTTGCATACCCCCGCGAGACACTTTTAAGTTTGTCGAAAAAGTCCATAACCACTTCGGAAAGCGGTAATTCATAAACCACGGCTACCTGGGTGCCCAAGAAGTTCATGCTTTTTTGGCTGCCGCGCTTTTCTTCACACAGCTTGATAACTGCGCCAACATAGTCAGGCGGGACCAAGATATTCGCGGTAATAATCGGCTCGCGAATTTCTGCAACTAAATGCCCGGCCGGCAATTTTGCTGGGTTATCCAGCTCCACAACACTGCCGTCGGTCAACTCAAGCTGATAAATAACGGTCGGTGCGGTAGTGACCAAATCCAAATCGTATTCACGCTCTAAGCGCTCTTGCACAATTTCCATGTGCAGCAGGCCCAAAAAGCCAATACGAAAGCCAAAGCCCATGGCTTCTGAACTCTCTGGTTCGAATGTGATCGAGGAATCATTGAGCTTTAGTTTCTCAAGTGCCTCACGCTGCGCCGGGTAATCCTCGCCGTTCACAGGGAACATGCCCGCGAATACGCGTGGTTTGATTTTCTGAAAGCCCGGTAGGGGTGCTATGGCGGGTTTACTGGCCAGCGTAAGCGTATCGCCTACCGGTGCACCATGAACTTCTTTGATGGACGCGCAGATAAAACCAACTTGACCTGCGCTCAGGCGATCCCGCAAAACCCGTTTCGGCGTGAACACACCCATTTCTTCGATCTGGTGTGTACGCCCAGTCGACATCACCAAAATTTTGTCGCCCTTTTTCAAAACACCCTGCATGACTCGGACTAGCGACACTACGCCTAGATAGTTGTCAAACCACGAATCAATAATAAGTGCTTTAACTTCATCGCCGGGTGGCTGGGTTGGAGCGGGTATGCGTTTGACTAGCGCTTCCAAGGCATCGCGAATATTCAGGCCGGTTTTCGCACTTACCTCAACGGCGTCAGTCGCATCGATGCCAATGACATCCTCAATTTCTTGCCGAACTCGGTCTGGATCTGCCGTTGGCAAATCAATTTTGTTCAGTACCGGCACCACTTCTAAACCCATCTCAACGGCCGTGTAGCAGTTGGCCACGCTTTGCGCCTCGACCCCTTGCGCGGCATCAACTACTAGCAAAGCACCTTCGCAAGCCGACAAGGAGCGACTGACTTCGTAAGAAAAATCGACGTGCCCTGGGGTGTCGATAAAGTTCAAATGATAGGTTTCCCCGTCCAACGCTAGGTAATCTAGTGACACACTTTGAGCTTTGATGGTGATGCCGCGCTCGCGCTCAATGTCCATGTTGTCGAGCACTTGCTCGCTCATTTCGCGGTTGGTTAAACCACCACAAAATTGGATAAAACGATCCGAGAGCGTCGATTTCCCATGGTCAACGTGCGCAATAATGGAAAAATTTCGTATGTTTTTCATTAAACCTTTTCTTATTAAACCAATTATCCGGCGCAAAGGGAACGCGCGGCTGGCAGAAAGCGAGAGCCCGAGTGCGTAAACTTAAAAAGGCCTCAACTGGCCTGGGTAACCTGGGAGTGTAGCCCGGAACGCTTAAGTCAAACAGCCATCAAACAACAGCTTGACGGCTGATGTTTAAGAATTTTCAAAAATATTTTATTTCTGACCAACCGTTTCGGCTTATCTTTGAACGACGTCCACACCGCTCAGAAACCGATCAAGTGTCGCTTGTGGTACGTCCCCAACAGCCACCAAATCAACGTTGCCGTTCCTACGCACAACGAAACCGGTACTTCCGCGTTGTGTGTAGCCTGTAGCTGGAAGCGCACCGACAGCCTGCACGAATACACTCACGCGCGCCAAACCATCACTATAAATTTGTTGTACGTGGACTGCGTCGTTAAATACCGATGTCAAGGCAAAGCCGGTCGGCACGTTTCGCACGTAAAACATGGATTGCATTGAAATTTCAGGTGCTGAATTGGCCTCCAAAGGAACGCGCTTAAGATCAGAGTCTGCGGTTTCGATGCCTAAAAAATCTATTTTTTTGACTTGGATGCGCTCAATAAGCTCATTTTTCCGATAAATTTCGGTCTTAAGCGGCACTCCTGTAAGTTCGTCTAGCCAAAGTACGCGGGTGTAGCGCCAACCATCTCTGGGCACCAATCTAAGCTGTTGTATAGGACGTTCAGCGATTGACGCGCCTGCTGCTTCACTTGCAATCGCTGCGATGTCTTCCCACTGCGCCTGATAATTGCGTAATAACATCGCAATAGTTTTAGATTGATCCGAAACTGCAAACTGCGCTCCGGGCACTGCAGGCAACGAAGTTAGGATGCCATTTCGCACTTCTAAAAAACGTGTAGGAATTGCCGGAACGCTTGGGTTGCTCAGGTTGGTGCGGTCGGTTTGCCCAAACATAACATCGGCGCGATAACTGATCGGCTTGGCGGATATAAATTTTAGCAGCAAGGCTTCGTGACTTGCCGAGGCCTTTGCTGATTGCGCCATTACCAAGTGCGGGAGGCTGAAAAAAACGCCTAGGGCAAAAAATATCTTTAGTTTCATTGCGGCGCGAAACTCGTATCAATGGCGCTGCTAATAGCTAAATTTGGCAAATACACCGCATCTGAAATAGGCGAGATAGGTGAACGCTGCACGTGCTCTAGCAAGAAAGCGTCCATTGATTGGGCAAGTAAGGCATTGTTTTGATCAGCATTGGAGATCACATCAGCGCCAATGTGGCCAGACACCGTTCGCATACTTACCACTGGGCTAGCGAGCGTCAGTGGCGCGGCTGTTTGTGCTGCGATTGGCGCCGCAGTATCGGCCTGAAAACGCTGGGGTAGCAGTAAAGCCGCCCAGGCTACCGCTGCTGCAATTGCGAGTCCTGTGCCAAAACGGCCCAGTGTTTGGCGATTCAATCTATAGTTTGAAGCGGCGGGCGCTTGTTTGTCGGGTGCGGCTTGCATGCTCGCTGCGTTTGCAGCATCAAGCGCGATTTTGCTCAATACTCTGGCGCTAAAATTATCGCTTTCCAATATCTGCGCTTGCCCGCGCAAAACCTCACCTATTTCTTGAAAGCGCTGCCATTGCGCGTTGAGTTCAGCGTCATGTGTCATGCGCTTTATCAAAAACGTCGCTTCAGTCACACCTAGCTCGCCATCGACGAGCGCTGACAAGCTTTCCCTGAGGTGTTCTGACAGTAGCTCGGGTGATTTTGTGTCGTTTTCTTTAGTCATAGCATCTGGCCTGATCTGCATAATTTGTACTTGCGAATCGTTTTCATGAGTGTGTTACCGCGCATCTATTGTTGTTCAAGCATCGGTCGAATGCGCTTGTCCACGGCTTCGCGCGCGCGAAAAATTCTTGATCGCACGGTGCCGATCGGACAATCCATTTGTGCCGCGATTTCCTCATAACTCAGCCCTTCAAGTTCGCGCAGATGTAAAGCTAGCCGAATGTCAGGCGGAAGTGCCGCCATGCTCTCGACGACGGCGCGTTGAATCTCTTCGCGCAAAAATTCTCGTTCAGGTGTCGCGCGATCACGCAAACTTGCCGGATCTTGGATTTGATCGGCAACGTCAAGCTCAAGCCCAGAGGTGGGAATCTTGCGATTGTTCGAGCTTAAGAAATTTTTCGCGGTATTGAGCGATATTCGGTATATCCAGG
>JAYVAQ010000450.1:0-14511 GCA_043750875.1 Rhodanobacteraceae bacterium | reverse complement strand
GAATCCAGGGCCATGCCAGTAACTTAGTCGAGAGTTGTATTTATCGTCATTGCGAGCGCAGCGAAGCAATCTCGCGTTTAACTCAAAGCGGAGGAGATTTCTTCGCTGCGCTCGCAATGACGAAAAAAAGCTTCTTTAAGTTAATGGTATGAATCCCTCCTGTGAAGGCTTTCGAAACTGGATTCTCGCCTGCGCGGGAATGACGATTTTGAATCTCTGCGGAATTGAAATTATTAGTTTTCTTACTTGCTGCGCGAATAGCTGATTTGTTGCGCGATGCCATAAATCTTGGCGAAGCCCGCGGCCTCTGCGCCACTCCAGGCGCTGGCGCCTTCGCCGTAGCTTGCGACCTTTGAATTCATCAGCGAATGCGCCGAGCGCACGCCCTGCACTTCTACATGATAGGGGCGAAGTTTTAAGCGTACATCGCCGCTGACATTGGTTTGTGATGAAATTAGGAAGCTTTCTAAATCCCGGCCCAGTGGATCGAAATAGTGGCCTTCGTGCAGCAAATTGCCGTAACTGTTGCCTAGGGCTTCCTTAAACTGCAGTTGCTTGCCGGAAAGCACCAGCTTCTCAAGCTCACGGTGTGCTGCAATTAAAATCGCCGCACCTGGCGCTTCGAAGCCAACGCGGCCTTTGATGCCCAAAATCGTATCGCCCAAATGGATGCCACGACCAATGCCAAAGCTGGCACCCAGCTGATTCAATTGATGCGTTAACGCGACCGCATCTAGCGCTTGGCCGTTAAGGGAAGTCGGCTCACCGCGGGTAAAACCAATTTCAATCGTTACCGGCGCTTTTTCCGGTGCAATTTCGCCGGCCGGATACGCAACTTCCGGTAAGTGCGCCCAGGTATCGTGGGTTTCTTTGCCACCGACACTGGTGCCCCACAGGCCTTCATTGACCGAATACGAACCTACGCGCGCGGGCAAAGCAACCCCGGCTTTGGCCAGCTCGCTTAGTTCAAACTCGCGGCTCAATGCCAACTCACGCACCGGCGTGATGATTTGTACGCCGGGCGCTAGCGTGCGGAAGGCCACGTCGAAACGTACTTGGTCGTTCCCGGCACCGGTGGAGCCGTGGCAGATCGCGCTGGCACCGACTTTCAGTGCCAGCTCGGCGATGCACTTGGCCTGGCACACACGCTCGGCCGACACGCTTAACGGGTACATCTGGCCGCGCAACACATTGCCAAACAGTAAAAATCGCAAATAGTTTTGCCAAAGCTCGGGCTGTGCTTCGATCACGTGGTGCGACCTTGCGCCCAGTTGCTTGGATAATGCGGCAATACGCGCTAATTCAGGCGCATCAAAACCGCCGGTATTGGCACTGGCAGTGATCACAGTAAAGCCGCGTTCAATCAGATGCAGCACGCAGTAGGAAGTATCTAGGCCGCCGGAAAAGGCCAGCAGGCAGATGGGTCTATCAGTACTCATAAAGCGTTCCAAATAGTGGTGGCGATGTGTTGGTAAGCATCGCTGCGTAAGTTGAGCGTTTGTTGGTGTGCGTCTAGCTCGGCATCCAACTGCGCCAGTGCTAGATTGCTGCTGCTACCAATATGGCCGACCAATGACTCCTGCTGATCGGGCGGCACGAACGTCGCTGCCGTGACTTGTGCTGCGATAACGCGGTACGCATCGCGAAACGCCATACCACCCGCCACGAGTTGATAAGCCGCCTCGGCAGCATAAAGCTCGTCCGTGCAGGCCGCTTTTGCCGCGGCTTGATTGAGGTTAAGCGCTGGAATTAGGCGCGTCATGACGCTCAAAAGCTCATTTGTGGTTTGCACGCCCTCCATCAGCGGTGCTTTGCCCAGCTGAAAGTCCCGGTGATAGCTGCCCGGCAGGCCGGTCATAATATTGCGATGCGTCTCAGCGATGCCGCGCAGCGCCCGGCATTTTGCCCGCGCCAGCTCAATGACGTCGGGATTGCGCTTTTGCGGCATGATCGACGAACCGGTGGTGTAGGCATCGGGCAACTGCAGAAAGCCAAATTCTGGTGCAGAAAAAAGGCTTAAGTCCCACAGCAGTTTTTCTAAGCTGTTGGCAATGCTGACGCACCAATCGAGCAACGCCTGCTCGTGTCGGCCCCGGCTATTAATGCAGTCGGTGGCCGCGCGCTGCACTTTCGCAAAGCCCAATAATTGCGCCGTCAAATCCCGATCGATCGGTAGCGGCACGCCATAGCCAGCCGCGGCACCTAATGGGCAGCGATCAATACGTATGTGTAAGCCGATGCTGGCGTCTAATTCCTCGACCAAGGCTTCCGCATAGCCTACCGCCCACAGGCCGAAACTGCTCGGCATGGCTTTGCGCATATGGGTGTAACCGGGCATCGCCGCGCCTTTAAAATCATCGGCAAATTGCGCCAATACCCGCGCCAGTGCCAATACGCCTGAGCTCAATTCATGCAGTTGCGCGCGCAGATAAAGCCGCAACGCCACCAGCACTTGATCATTGCGCGAGCGCGCCAAATGGATACGCTTGCCGGCCTCGCCGGTAGCCGCGACTAGCGCTGCTTCCAGCGCGGTGTGGCAGTCTTCTTGGCTGGCTTCGATACGCACCTGAGCTGCGACACTCAACGCATATTGCGCTTGCAACGCGCCCAGCAGCGCCGACGCGTCGCTGTGTTTGATCAAATCCACAGACGCCAACATACGCACGTGCGCGGCACTGGCAATGCAGTCAAAACCATACAGCGCCAGGTCCAATTCCGGATCGCGCCCGACGGTAAAGCGATGGATCGCCGCATCCAAAGGTAAATCCTTCGCCCACAGCGGGCTGAGAACTTTTGCCGTGTCGCTGATCGCGAGACTCATTTTTGCCGTGTCGCTGATCGCGAGACTAGTGTTCGCTGTGTTCATGCTCTTTAACCAGCTTGGTGCCAGCGCCTTCGTTGGTGAAAATTTCGACCAACAACGCATCCGGCTGCATGCCACTGACCAAATGCACGCTTTGCACCGAGTGGTTGAGCGCATTTCGAATCGCGGCTGTTTTGGGCAGCATGCCGCCATTGATTTCGCCGCGCGCCACCATTTCTTCTAACTCGTTAAGTGCGGCAAAAGAAATGACGCTGGCCGGGTTGCTCATATCTTTCAATAGCCCAGCGACTTTAAGGACAAAAAATAATTTTTCCGCGTTCAAAGCGCTGGCAACGGCGGCGGCAATCGTGTCGGCGTTGGTGTTGAGCACCTGACCGCTGGCATCGCAAGTAAGTGGGCAAATCACCGGCACGTAGTCTTTCTCTAGCAGCGTGAGCAAAAGTGCTGGATCCACATCATCGATATCAGCCACTAAACCATAGTCGATTAACTTCGCCTGGCCTTGCAGCGGGCCATCCACATGCTGGCCTACATAGAGCGGCGCGCGTTGGTGCGCCCGCACCATACCCGCGTCAATGCCGCTCAAACCCACGCAGGGCAAACCTGCGACGTTGAGTTCCGCTAATAGATCGGTGTGAACCGAGCCCGCCAACACCATCTTCACCGCCTCCAAACCTTCCGGCGTGGTGACGCGTCGGCCTTGCACTTTTTCGATCGGTAATGCCAATTTATCGCACAAGCTATCGACGCCCGAGCCGCCGCCATGCACGATCACAATGCGAATCGACAGCGTCCATAAAACCCCGAGCTGTTCGGCAACCGCTTTGCGCGCTTCCGCGTTATCCAATACTTCGCCGCCCAGCTTGATCACAAAGATCTTGCCGCGAAATTGACGCAAATATTTTGCCATGCCTTTTAAGGCATCGAATGGGTTGGCGGCGAATGGCATGGGGGGCTCCGGTGAGATTTAGTAAGGGTAATAAGTTAGGAAATTGGTAATTCGTCGCGCTTTCATTTTCATCTATTCAAAAGGGCAGTCACTGAAACCGTTCGCCCTGAGCCTATCGAAGGGCAGAGCCGCACAAATGCTGACGAAGACGTGTCCGTCATTGCGAGCGAAGCGAAGCAATCTCGTACTACTTGCGTGGCGTATTGAGATTGCTTCACTGCGTTCGCAATGACGAATCCCAACCCTTACGGTGGTAACACCAAGCTTCCCGCTACATGCTTCGACAGACTCACCACAAACGGGTTTCATTGACATATGCGGCATAAAATTCATTTAACTAAGCAAATACTCAAGCGCCGCTATCTGCACCCACAGGCGATTTCCCGCCTCTTCCAACACGCGCGAGTGCGGGCCGTCCAGTACCTCGTGCGCGACTTCAACACCACGCCGCACCGGCAAACAATGCATGAAAATCGCCCGCGGATCGGCGTGTTCAAAGTGCTTTTCGGTTGGCATCCAACTGCTTAAACTTGGATCATTTGGCGGTGCCACCAGCGCATCGGTTTGGCCCCAGGATTTCGCGTAAACCACGTGCGCGCCGCGCAACGCGCTTTGCTGATTGGTAAAAAACTCGATCTTGGCACCGGTCTGTTCGCTCAATTTGATCGCTTCGGCGGTAATTTCGGGCGCTAGTGCATAGCCAAGCGGATGCGCGATTTTTATTTTTGCCCCCATCGCAGCGGCGGTCAGCAACACCGAATTGGGTACCGCGCGCGGCAAGGATTTAATATGCGGTGCCCAACTCAGCGCGATATTCACGTTGCTCAAATCGCCGAACTCTTCTTGCATGGTCATTAAGTCCGCCAAGCCTTGGCACGGGTGTTCTCGCGCACTTTCTAGGCTGATCACCGGCACCGTCGCGTGCTTGCGAAAAGCACCGATCACGCGGTCTGCTTCGTCGCTGGCCAAGCCTTCCCCGTGCGAAAATGCACGCACGCCTAGGATGTCAACGTATTGGCTCAACACGCCCGCTGCCTCGCGTACATGCTCAGGCTTATCGCCATTCATCGCGACATTGTCGAGAAATTCTAGGCCCCACACGCCTTGCCCAACATCCAGTGGAATCGCTTGCCCGCCGAGCTTGGTCGCCGCCGCGTCAAAGGAGGTGCGCGTGCGCAGGCTCGGATCCATAAACAGCAGTCCGAGTAATTTATTGGCGAGCGCGTTTGAGCGTTCGCCGTTTTTGAGCACTCGCGCGCGGCTAATAATCGCGCTGGCAATGGCAGGGCTTAAATCACGGAAATGGGTAAAGTGTTTCATGCGGAGTCTTGCCTAAATTTAGATTGAAAGCGTTGCACGGACTGGATGAAAGCGGAAATCGCATCTTGCGTTAAATTGAGCGGGGGCATTAAGCGCAATACCTTTGCGTCATTCGAGCCGCCGACTAAGATTCCATCATCAAACAAATGCTTCTTCAGCGCCGCCGCTTGTTCGTGTTCAAGGCCCAGAAGTAAGCCGATGCCCCGCGTTTTGATGCCAAGCGCAGCCAAGCCGACGCGGATTGCCCCGCCTGCGGCGCTGGCATTCGCCATCAGTTTTTCTTGCGTTATCACTGATAGCGTCGCAATGAGCGCTGCACACGCGAGCGGCCCGCCGCCAAAGGTAGAACCCATATCGCCGGGCGCAATTTTTTCCGCAATCTCACTTGTCATAAGCACAGCGCCTATTGGCACACCTGAGGCCAAGCCTTTGGCGGAAGTAATGAGGTCGGGCTGCACATCGAGCAAATTCGTTGCGAACGGTGCACCCAAACGCCCAACACCGGTTTGAATTTCATCAAAGATCAGCAAGGTGCCCGCCTGTGCTGTTTTTGCGCGCAAGGCCTGCAGATAGGCTTTGCTGGCGCTGCAGATGCCGGATAAACTTTGAATGGGCTCGACAATTACCGCGCAGACGTCGGAAAAATCCGCCGCCGCCAGTGCGTCTAAATCATTCAACGCAAGCGCGCGCGAGGGCGGCAACCAGTCTAGATAGGGTTGAGTAATTTTTGCGTCATCGGTGGCGGCCAAACAGGCCAGGCTGCGGCCATGCCAGCCACCGGTAAGCGTCATAATCACCGGCCTGCCGGTAATTTTATGCGCTAGCTTTAAGGCATTTTCATTCGCCTCGGCCCCCGAATTACAAAAAAATACGCGTTGCATAGCGCTGCCTGAGCCAAATTCCATCAACGCCGCTGCGGCTTTTTCACGTAACGGCAATTCGCCTGCAGTTGAGTAAAACAGCAAACTTTGCGCCTGCGCATGGATCGCTGCCACGACCTGTGGATGGCTATGCCCGGTGCTGGCAACGCAATGGCCGCCGTAAAAGTCCCAAAACGCGCGGCCGTCAGTGGCGAACACTTGATCGCGCACCCCATGCGAAAGCGTGAAGGGAAAGGGGGTGTAAGTGGGGAGAAGTGAAGTCATGCGGCAATTTTATGCATGATTCGTGCATAATATGCAAGCCCGCGATTTCTGTTTACGCGTTCGCCATTCACCCGCACGCAAACAACTCGTGTTTGTCATCACGCCAGCGCTGATACGCTTCGCCCATGACCGAAGAATCTTTTAACGCGATTAGCGATTACGCCGCCCATTTCACTGTGACTCTCGCGGGCAGTGAAAAATCCTTTCTGGTGGCCCCCAATGAAACCGTGCTCAGCGCGAGCCGACGCGCCGGTTTGGCATTGCCTTACAGCTGTTTGAGCGGCCGCTGCGGCTCTTGTGCGGCGCGGGTGCTTAAGGGGAGCTGGCACTACGCTAGCCCGCCAAGCGCGTTGAGTGCCACCGAACGGCTGGACCACGCACTGTTGTGTCAGGCGCTTAGCGATTCGGATCTGACGTTGGCGCTAAAGGAAGTGGCGGAGGTGGCAGAGCTTGCGATCGTACAAACGCGTGCGCGTTTGCTGCATAAAACGGCTTTGTCCACGGACGTTTTAGCGCTGACCCTGATGCCCGAACAACCCGTGCGCTATTTGGCGGGGCAGTATTTGGAGTTTTTGCTTAGCGATGGCAAACGTCGGCCGTTTTCGATCGCAAACGCGCCGCGCGCGGATGGCGTGCTGGAACTGCACGTGCGCAAAGTGGCCGGGGGTGGATTCACGCAAACCTTGTTTGAAGACACCGAAGTCGGTGCGGAATTTTTGATTGACATGCCGCACGGCACCTTTGTGCCACGCGCCGACTCGGATCGGCCCTTATTATTTGTTGCTGGCGGTACCGGTTTTGCGCCGATTAAAGCCTTGCTAGAGCATTTTTCCACGCTCAATCCGGAGCGCGAGGCGCATCTTTATTGGGGCGCGCGGGTAGCGGCAGATTTTTATCTGCCCGAACACATCGTTGAATTCAAAGCCGCAATGCCGCAGTTGCGTTACACGCCGGTGCTCAGCGAACAGGCCAGCTTTGATACGCGCTACGGCACGCTACACGAAGCGGTGCTGGAAGACTATCCCTGCTTAGGTGATTTCGACGTTTACATGAGTGGCCCGCCCGCAATGATTGCTGCCTGTCGCAGCGCGTTTCTAGCGGCAGGATTACCGGAAGACCGCCTGTATTACGACTCCTTTGATTTTGCCCCCGACGTGTTGGCGAAATTAATCCATGCACGTAAACAAACAACAACGCCATGACTGAGCCTAAGCCATCCAAAACGATTGCAGCAATCACATTGCGCCGCGCAAACCCCGCCGATAGCGAAGCGGTGGCGGATTTTACTGCCGCCCTCGAGAACGTGCAGCACACCTTGCAGATGCCATTCGCCAATCCCGCGCTTTGGCGCGATCGCTTTACTGCGGTGAACCCAAATTCACTGACCTTGGTCGCGGAGATTGACGGCAAAGTCATTGGCGTCGCGGGTTTGCATCCGCTCAACGACAGCCTGCGCCAAAGCCACGTGCGCGCGCTGGGGATCACCGTTGCAAAAACCGCGCATGGCTGCGGTGTGGGTACCGCGCTCATGCAAGGGTTACTGGATTGGGCCGATCAGTGGGCGCAGGTGAAACGCATCGAGCTACGGGTAAATGTCGACAATTTGACCGCGATTGCTTTGTACAAAAAGTTTGGCTTTCTCGAAGAAGGCAGAATGCTGGGCGAGTGTTTTCGCGCTGGTGAG
Organism: Rhodanobacteraceae bacterium; assembly: GCA_043750875.1. Classification (GTDB taxonomy): domain Bacteria; phylum Pseudomonadota; class Gammaproteobacteria; order Xanthomonadales; family SZUA-5; genus JANNYA01. Next base: position 6,589 of record JAYVAQ010000450.1, on the reverse strand, counting down.
TATGTGGATGTGTTCGCGATGGCGCGGTGGTTTGGCGCGCGGGGCACTCATTCGCTTTAACTATCACGTGCGCAATGCGCTATTATTTAGGTGTAGAGCGTTTTCTTATCGAGGTGTGTTGTGCCAAATTTAGAAGCTGGGACGGCAAAGCAATCCAATACAGCTAAAGCAAAACCAACGCCGAAGGTTTCGTTGAAAGCGTCAACTTCCTCGGGTGGCTATCGCGTCTATGGCACGCTGGTGCAGCCACGAAAACGCAATGTCATGCGTATTGCTGCAGCGATTCAAAAGCTTGCGTAATGGTGTCGGCACCACTTTTTGAACACTGCGTTTTTGTAAATGTCCCGTTTGATCAAGACTATTTACCTTTGCTGCATGCGATCCTGTTTACGATCCACGACTGCGGATTTATTGCGCGAATTGCGATTGAGGATACCGGTTCAAATGAGACGCGCTTAGACAAAATCACGCGCATTATTGCGGAATCCCGTTTATCAATTCACGACATAAGCCGTGTTGAAACAACACCAGGCAGCCCACTACCACGCTTCAATATGCCCTTTGAATGTGGTTTGGCATTAGGCGCAATTCGCTTTGGTCAACCGGCGAAGAATCGAGATTTCTTGTTACTCGTTGGCGAGCCGTTCCAAGACAAAAAGACGCTCAGTGATCTTGCCGGACAAGATTCGAAATCGCATCAGAATCAGCCACGCCCTGCAATTTTAGCGGTGCGTGCCTTTCTATCGGCAAAAAAACATCAAGCGGAACGTATTCGGGGCGCGTCTGCAATTTGGAAGCGTTTTCTTGCGTTCAAGACCGATCTAGAGCGCTTGAGCGAAGAGCTTGAATGCACGCTGGAAGAGATGCAGTCGTTTGACTATTTGCCTGACTGGATAAACTGTATGACGCTTTGGCTGCAATCTAGTCGGGGCTAATTTCACAGGAGCCTAAGCGACAACGCCGCGCCCAAAACGAAACGTACAACAACAGATTGAACAAGTGCGGGCACGAATTGAACGCGCAGCCGAGTCTCAAATTCCCTGGCTGCCTCAAATGCTTCTTGAGCATCAGCTTGATCCGAAATCTGGCGTTCTAGTTCAGTTCGCCCAGGTCACAGAGCAGGATGGCGAATGGTTTTCCGGTTTGTGGCTTAACGCGTCAAAGCAATTTTGGTGTTTTGAAGTTCTGATTGCAAGAACGGCAAACGCGGTTCCAGAAATCGAACGGTTTGAGAACGTCACGCACGAAACACCTGTGCTAATACATGTTCCGGGAACAGGAAAGTCTTTTGGTGCGATCGCGATTGAAGTACTTGAAAGCCGCTTTGAATTCTGATTTAGAAAACCAGCGGCTTTCGTGCATAGTGCCCAGTGTGGGAACCGGAGCACTCAATTAATGGCTACTTACCGCCTCTGAAAACAAGTTCAGCAAATTCTTTAAATCGACATTGCCACCACTAATGATTGCGCCCACGCGCTTGCCTTTCAGATCGATTTTGTTATGCAAAATGGCGGCTACCGCCAGCGCGCCAGTAGGCTCAACCACAATCTTTAGACGTTCCCACAAAAAGAACATCGTTTGCAGCAGTTCTTGATCGCTGACGCAAACAATATCATCGACATGCTTTTGAATCAGCGCAAAGGTTCGTTCGCAAAGCGCCGTGCGCGCACCATCGGCGATGGTGTCTGGATTGTTGAACTGGATCAATTTGCCGGCTTGCAAACTGAGCATGCCGTCGTTCCCCGCTTGCGGCTCAACGCCAATCACCAGGCAATCGGGAAACAGCGCCTTGGCGGCAAGCGCACAGCCGGAAAGCAAGCCGCCGCCGCCCAAGCAGACCAACAAGACGTCTAAGCCAGCCATTTCCTCAATCAACTCTAAGCCCGCCGTGCCTTGCCCGGCGATCACGTGCTCATGATCAAACGGTGGAATAAAACTGTAGCCTTGGGTGGCAAGTAATTGCGCGGAAATCGCTTCGCGCGTGGTTTCCATACGGTCGTATAGAACAATATTTCCACCGTATCCACGCGTCGCCGCCAGCTTTACCGCAGGCGCGTCTTGCGGCATCACAATGGTGGTGTTGACACCCAGCATGCGGCCTGAAAGCGCAATGGCCTGGGCGTGATTGCCGGAAGAATGCGTCAGCACACCGCGCTGCTTTTGCGCCTCGGTCAAGCGCGCCATCGCGTTATAAGCACCGCGAAACTTAAAGGCGCCCATGCGCTGAAAGTTTTCACATTTTAGGAATACATGCGCCTGCGCGGCTTGATCAAGGGTATCGGAACGTAGCACCGGCGTGCGATGCGCAATGCCAGCGAGCAGCGCGGCTGCGCTTTGCACATCCGCAAAACACGGCATCACCAGCGCAGCTTGGTCAACTGTCGTAGTCATCGAACTAAATCCGCCGCCAGCGCGCGCCACCGGCGGTGTCTTCGATCACGACCCCGGCATCGGCGAATTCCTTTCGAATTTCGTCACTGCGCGCATAGTTCTTTGCCGAGCGCGCCGCTTCGCGCTCGGCAATCAACGCATCAAAGCGTGCCGCATCACTATCGGACTGCGCCTCGCCTTGAAACCAAACTTGCGGCTCGCTTTGCAAGAGCCCCAATAATTCACCCGCCGCCAACAATCGCGCTTTTGCCAGCGCCTTTGCCTGGGCGCCCTCGGCCTTCTGTGCCTCTTTGGCGAGGGCATTCAGTTCGGCTAACGCCATCGGCGTATTGAGATCATCGCAAAGTGCTGCCATCACTGCGTCCACACCCACTTCGGTGGCCGCCGTCACATCACTAACTGCATCTAAAGCCGCATAAACGCGATCAAGCGTGGTCTTGGCCTGCTGCATCGCCGTGTCGGAAAAATCCAGCGGCTGGCGGTAGTGGCCGCTGAGCATCCAGTAACGCAAGGCCTCGGGCCGATATTTTGCCCGCAGGTCGCTAATCAAATGGATATTGCCCAAGGATTTACTCATCTTTGCGCCATCTACGGTCAGCATGCCGTTGTGCAGCCAGTAATTCGCGAAAATCTTGCCGCCGTGCGCACAGGTGCTCTGCGCCACTTCGTTTTCATGATGCGGAAACAGCAAATCATTGCCACCCGCATGGATGTCGATGGTTTCCCCTAAATGCGCCTTTGCCATCGCTGAGCATTCAATATGCCAGCCTGGGCGTCCGCGTCCCCACGGGCTTTGCCAACCTGGAAGCTCCGGCGTTGACGGCTTCCAGAGAACAAAATCAGCGGCATTCTTCTTGTACGGCGCTACTTCAACGCGGGCTCCGGCAATCATTTCTTTCAGGCTGCGTCGGCTCAGTTTCCCATAGTCTGGAAAGCTCATTACATCAAACAACACATGGCCAGCGCCTTCGTAGGCATGCCCGCTGGCGATCAAGTTTTCGCACATCTCAATAATGTCAGGAATATGTGCGGTGGCTTTTGGCTGCACATCCGGGAAATCGGCACCTACGGCACCCGTATCTTCCAAGTAGGCTTGCGTGAAGCGCTCGGTAATGACCGAGATCGGCACCCCTTGATCAATTGCCGCCTGATTTATTTTGTCGTCGACATCGGTAATGTTGCGCGCGTAAATAACTTTCGGATATTGGCGCTTCAACACGCGCGCCAACATGCCAAACAGCACAGGTGGTCGGGCATTGCCAATATGGGCGAAGCTATAAACCGTCGGGCCGCAGCAATACATCGTTACGCGCGCGGGATCTTGGGGTACGAATAGCTCCGTGGTGCGGGTGCGGGTGTTGTAAAGTCGTAAGCTAGACATTGCGATACTGCGGGTCTTGGTGTGCCAGTCTAGCTGAGAATCGCTGCATAACCGGCGGCTGTTAGGGCGCGTGCTTTTGCAACGTTTAAGTTTGCGCCCCATGAAACTTAATCGCGCAATCGATGGTCACCGAACTACAGGCTCAGATTCACTGCGAATCGCTTAAATTCGCGGTGCTAATTTGTCTTAAAAACATTGAAGCAAACGCCTTTAATCCAAAACTACCGCTACTTTTGGTGTATTTCCATGCCTTACTCTGTACTGCCTACTTTGACGCTTCCCAAGCTGTTGCTGTTGCCATTGCTTTTCATTTTCAGTCAAGCATTTGCAATTGAAGAGGACGAATTACTGCCGGTGGAAGAGGCCTACATCCCCACCGTTACCGTCGTAGACGACGTTGCCACGCTCAATTTTAAGATTGCGCCGGGCTATTATTTGTACAAGGAACGCACCTCATTAGAGGCAGCGCGACCGGCTGAGGTGGTGATGGGGCCATTAGAGATGCCCGCCGGTGAAGAAAAAACCGATGAATTTTTCGGCAAAATGCACGTCTTTCACCAAGACTTCACCGGCACTTCAAAACTGACGTTTCCTGCGGCGCGGCCGGTACTGGTGGCATTTAGGCTGAAATATCAAGGTTGTGCAGATATTGGCGTGTGTTATCCGCCGCAAACCAGAACGTTTGCGATGGATCTTGCGGGTGAAGCGGCGCGTGCGCTGGGCAGTAGCGACAACGCTGATGCCGCAGTACCGGCATCGACGCCTGGAATGATCTCGGGCATTACCGACCCGGGGAGTGCGACGCCACAAATGGACGCGGCACCTGGTCCCGTTGCTGATCCACTAGGCTTGACGCCGAGCAACACCGGCCCTGGCCTGATCGCACAGGCAGACGCATTACCGCAAGAGCAAGCGTTTCGCGCCGAGGCCTTAGCGACTGATGGTCAAACCGTGTTGGTTCGCATTTCGGCCCCTAGCGACTACTATTTATACCGTGATCAATTTAAGTTTGTGCTGCGCAGCGATGGCGCATCAGCGACGCCGCTGTTCCCCGCGTCACAGCTAATCCAAGATGAGCATTTCGGCAATGTTGAGGTGTATTTCGGCGGCGTCGATATTCCGCTGAAGCTAACCCGTACTTCCGGTGCACCGGCAAATGCCACGCTGGAGTTGGAATTTCAGGGTTGCAAAAAAGATAGCGTTTGCTACCCGGTTATGCGTCGCACTATCGCTGTTGCCTTGCCATCAGCAACAAGCAGTTCGGCCGAACTTGCGACGCCAATGGTGACTCCACTTGCTGCGTCTGCAGTCGGCGCGATCAGCCCGTTGACCTCCGCACGTTTGGTCCGCGAGATTGGTGCAGAAGTATTGCCACAACTATTGACACCCGGCATTGTGCTGGCTGCGATTTCACGTGCCACGGGTGGCGCCTCGAGTACGTCGCAGAAGGCGCCTGCCAACGATGCCAATGTTGGGCTGTTCGTGGCTCTGCTTTTGGCGATAGGCGGAGGTGTATTGTTGAATCTAATGCCATGTGTGCTGCCGGTACTGTCGCTTAAGGTTTTGGGATTAGTCGAAAGCGGTGCTTCGGCGAAAACAGCGCGAACGCAAGCGATTTGGTACACCGTGGGCGTGCTGGCCTCATTCTTTATCCTGGGCCTGATCTTGCTGAGCTTCAAATCGGCCGGTGCCGCGCTTGGCTGGGGCTTTCAGCTACAAAACCCATTGATTGTTGGCTTGCTGGCGTTTTTACTGATCGCCATGGGCTTGAATCTTTCGGGCGTGGTGAGTTTTGGCCACAGCTTCGGCAACGTTGGCGCGAATCTAGGTTATTCCGCAAGCAGCCCGGCACGCAGTGCGTTTTTCAATGGCGTTTTGGCTTGCATTGTCGCCACGCCTTGCACTGGACCTGGAATGTTCACCGCCTTGGGCTATGGTTTCACCCAATCAAATTTCGTCGCGATGTTGGTGCTATTGGCGCTAGGGTTGGGCTTGGCGCTGCCGTTTTTGCTGATTGGCTTTATCCCGGCGTTAGCGCAGCGTTTGCCAAAACCAGGCGCATGGATGGACACATTGAAATCATGGCTCGCCTTTCCGCTCTACATTACCGCCGTGTGGCTATTGAGCGTGCTGGGTAACCAAACCGGCATTACCGGGATGAGCTATGCGCTTGCCGGTGCGGTGGTGATGAGTGCGGGCTTATGGTGGTGGGACAAACAGCGCTATTCGACCGCTGACAGCACCATTTTGGGCAAGGCCTTTTCCTTTGCTCTGGTATTTGGTGCCCTGGCGATCTTGTTCAGTGCGACCAGGCTAAAAAATGACGCGCGTACCGAGTTGGCAGAAGGCCAGGTCGCCTACAGTGCCAGTGCGCTTGCACAATTACGCGCGGCCGGCACACCCGTGTTTGTCGATATGACGGCGGCTTGGTGCATAACCTGCAAAGTCAATGAAAAAAATGCGATCAACACCTATGCTGTGGGGCAAGCAATGCAACAAGCGGGTATGGTTTATATGGTCGGTGATTACACCAATGGCGACGAGGCAATTACGGAGTATTTGAAAAGCTTCGGCGCGGTCGGTGTGCCGCTGTATGTGATGTACCCAAAACGCGCGGCGACAGATAGTTTGCCCTAGGCCCAAATAGCATATGCATTGGTTCAATAAAATGGCGGAAGAGCGGCCCAATTTGCTGGTGCTAATTTTGGCATCGTTATTTGGCATCGGCGGCTTTTTACTATCCAGTGCGCTGTTTTCTAATACCAGTGACTTGATTGGTACCGCCGCGCCAACGACATCAATGCGCGATCTAGGCGG